>CAZXMK010000075.1:0-11205 GCA_964641935.1 uncultured Syntrophaceae bacterium | reverse complement strand
CCGGACGCCGGCCTTCCGGATGGACCGGGTATTGGAATAGGCCTCGCTGGCGGCGGCCAGTTCCGGCCAGTGGCGGTAGAGGGATGATTTCAGGCTCTCGGACATGCGTTCCTTTGCGGACGGTCGGTTTCCCGGCCGTCTACCATACCGCCGGAGAAAATTCATTATTTAATTCAGGCCTTATTTGTGGTATGCATGCAACCCCCGCGTGGAAGGAGGGGGAATTTCCGGCATGATTCCCGATCTGACGTACCTGATCCTGAACTACAATCCCCGGGGGGAGGATACGGCCCAGGGGATCCTGGGCGAGACGATCCGCTCCTTATATGAGCGGAAGAGCCCCCGGTTGAGGGCGGAGGTGCACCTGCTGGACCAGGGGACGACGGAGGGGCACCGGGAATGGCTCCGGGGACAGGCCGCCCGATTCGGGTTTTCCCTGCTCCTCCTGGAGGAGAACATCGGGATCAGCGGTGCCATCAACCGGCTTGTGGGGATGGCAAAATCACCGGTGGTGGCCCTCGTTACGTCCGACGTGATCGTCACGACGGGGATGGACGAAGACCTGTTCGAAAAAGTCCAGGTTTCCGAGGTCTTCCAGGCGCTGCCTTTCACAGACAAGAGCGACATCGAGCGTCACACCTGGACCCCGGCGGAACCCTTCGGCTCCGACAGGCTCGACCTGGCACCCCTGCGGGACAGGGAATTGTCCCTCCTGGGCCGCCTCGCCGGACGGAAGCGGAGAGGCTATCTGCGGTGCATCGGGGCGGAGTTGAACGTCATGTTCTGGCGCCGCTCCATCTTCGACGAAGTGGGGTTTTTCGACGAGCGCTGGAAGGCCTGCTACGAGAACAACGACTTTTCCCTCCGGTGTTTCCTGGCGGGAGGCTGCACGGCCGTCAGTTATGATTCCTTTGTCTGGCACCACCACAAGGTGACGGAAAAAAACGACTCCCGGCAGATCGTCTTCGCGTGTTACGGAGAGGACGGAACGGCGGTGATGAAGCGCCTCTGGGACGAGAAGTGGCCGGATCTGAACCGGCACCTGGACATCTACCGGCCCCTGGGCGACCGGACGATCCGGGATTTCCCGGAGATCGGGAGGCGCTTCGGACACAACCGGTACCTGCCGGACCCTCAGGAGAAGGGAAGGAGCAAACCGGGTGGGAACATTTGAAAAGGCATGGGCGTTGAAGAAGACGCCGGCGGGGGCGCTCCGGAAGGCCCTGGAGGAGGTCCGGCGACGAGCCGCCCGGCCGACGGACATCTGCGACCACCTGGAGGAGCTTTTTCTACTCTGCCTGGACAGGGAGCTCAAGCTGATCGTGGAGCTGGGCGTGGGAGACGGCGAGTCGAGCTTCGTCTTCGAGCGGGCCGCGAAGCTCTGGGACGCCGTCCTCGTGAGCGTGGACATCGAGGACCGGGCGAACGTCTCAACCTACGGGAAGCGCCATTTCCTTCACGGCGACGACGTGGCCTTCGGCGATGCCTTCCCCTCCTGGTGCGCGGGCCGGGGCCTTGCACCGGAGATCGATCTCCTCTTCATCGACACAAGCCATCTCTACGAACACACCGTCCGGGAGATCCGCGCCTGGTTTCCGCACCTCGGGCCGGCCGCGCGGGTCGTTTTTCACGATACGAACATGAAGGAGTCCTTCGTTCGCCGGGATGGGAGCATCGGCGCCGGGTGGGACAACGAGCGGGGCGTCATCCGGGCCGTCGAGGAGCGCCTGGGGCAGTCGTTCCCGGAAGAGACGGACTTCACCAGGATCATTCCCGGCTGGCTCGTCCGCCACCGGGCATCCTGCAACGGATTCACGGTTCTGGACCGCTTATGACCTCAAAGGTTCCCCTTTCCGTCGCCATCATCACCATGAACGAGGGGGACAACCTCCCAGGATGCCTGGAGAGCGTTCGTTTTGCCACGCAGATCGTCGTTGTCGATTCGGGCAGTACCGATGACACGGTCCGCGTCGCAACGGAGGTGGGCTGCCAGGTGTGCACGCGCAACTGGGAAGGATTCGGCGTCCAGAAACAGTTTGCCATCGAGCAGTGCACCCAGCCCTGGATCCTGGTCCTGGACGCGGATGAGCGGATTCCGACGGAGACGGCGGCGGCCATCCGGGAAATCGTCACGAGGCCGGAAAAGGAAGGGAATCCGGTGGGATACAGTTTCCCGCGGCGGAACTACTTCCAGGGTCGCTGGATCCGGCACAACGGCTGGTGGCCGGACCGGATCGTGCGGCTCTTCCGGAGGGGAAGGGGGCGCATGAGCCCCGCCCGGGTCCATGAGGGCCTGGAGGTGAAGGGACTCGTGGCACCCCTGGAGGATCCCATCGACCACTTCACCGAGAGCCGCCTGAGCGCCGTCCTCCAGAAAATCGACCGCTATTCCACCCTGGGCGCCCTGGAGGCCTACGAAGAGGGCAAGCGGGCTACCGTCTGGGCCGCCTTCGGCCGGGCGAGTTTCACCTTTCTGCAGGGGTACATCCTGCGCCTGGGCCTGCTCGACGGGGTCCAGGGGCTGACCCTGGCCATGACGGATTCGATCAACAAGTTCTTCAAGTACGCGAAGCTGAGCGAACTCTCCCGCCAGAAGGACCGGGTGAAGCGCTAGTGGACATCTCCATCGTCATCGTCAACTGGAACACCCGCGATCTTCTGCGCGACTGCCTTCGCTCGGTTTACGACACGGTGCGGGATCTCGCCTTCGAGATCATCGTGGTGGACAACGGCTCCTCCGACGGAAGCGGGGCCATGCTCAGGGAGTCCTTTCCCGGTGTCCAGGTCGTCGCAAATGCTGAAAACAGGGGATTTGCCGCCGCCAACAACCAGGCCTTCCGGATCATGGAGGGCCGGTACGCCCTGCTCCTGAACACGGACGCGGTCCTGACGGAGGGCGCCGTGGAGGCGCTGTTCCGCTTCATGGAAGGACGGCCCGACGCGGCCATGGGCTGCGGCCAGCTCCTCAACCGGGACGGGAGCCTCCAGAACTCCATCGCCGCCTTTCCCACCCTGCTCACGCTGACGGCCAACATGCCCCTCCTGGAGATCCTGTTTCCCCGGCGATTCCCCAGCAAGCGTTATCGCCACAGGGAACCGCTGGAAGTGGACTCGGGGGTCGGGGCCTGCCTGATGGTCCGCCGGGAGGCCATGGACGACGCGGGACTCCTGGACGAGCGCTATTTCTTCTATTTCGAGGAGACCGACTGGGCCTACGCCATGTCCCGGAAGGGCTGGAAGGTCTTCCACGTGCCGGCGGCCCGGATTTACCATCTCCAGGGCCAGAGCGTCGGCACCGGCATCGCTTCCCGGATGTCCTTCTACCGCTCCCGATATGCCTTCTTCCGGAAATGGTTCGGCAAGCCTTACTATTTCACGGTCTGCTGCATCCTCTTCTTCCGTCTTACAGTCAATGCCATCCTGAGCACCGCGGGAATGATCCTCACGCTGGGACGGCACGCGGGTCTCCGCCGGAAGGCGGACGTGTACCAGGAACTGCTGGCCTGGCACCTTCGCGGGCTGCCCTGAACGACCCGTCGGATCCATTAATTATCCTTGACTTTTTTTGCTGAAAACAAGACGCAAAGTCCTGAGGGTCTTTGATGCCGCGGCTCGAAGAATCAGCGTGATGCCGCCCTCTGTGAACATGCGGATGGTCTGTTTGCAGGGGGGGTGGGGTCTGAGTCCTGAGCCGCACGGTGTTGGAACCCGCTTTGCAATGGGGTCATGCGATGATGACAGAGGATCTTTGCAGAGGTATTGGATGAGCGTTGTTCCGTCTGTTACGAGTAAGTCGGATGGTATGGATTATGCAAGATCTCCGGTCGATATGAATTATTTCGGTTCCGACAGGATTTCATTCCTGTGGAAGAAAGCGGCCGGGGATCCGGGATGTCCATTGGAGGAAGGCCAGGGAAGGCCAGGCACCCGGATGATGAGCGGTGTCTGAAATTCGACGCCTGTGTGATGAACGGTTGACGGTCCTTGCTCCTTCCCATCAGAGCAAGCCGCCGGGGGAATGAAGGAAGCAGGACGGATCCCCCGCTGGAGGGCCATGAACAGTCGTCAGCCATCCTGACCTTGCATCAAGACGGAGTATGACATGTTGAACGGGAAAACGATTCTCATTACGGGAGGGACCGGTTCCTTTGGGAAAAAGTGCGCCGAGATCATACTGCAGCGATACAAACCCCGACGCCTCATCATCTTCAGCCGCGATGAGCTCAAGCAATTTGAGATGTCTCAGAGCCCAGTCTTTGCAGATCATGTCTGCGTCAGTTTCTTCATCGGGGACGTCCGCGACAAGGAGCGCCTCCACCGTGCCTTCAGGGACGTGGATTACGTGATCCACGCCGCAGCCCTCAAGCAGGTGCCGGCGGCGGAGTACAATCCCTTCGAGGCCGTAAAGACCAACATCCTGGGAGCCCAGAACATCATCAACGTAGCCATCGACCAGGGGGTGAAACGGGTCATCGCCCTCAGCACGGACAAGGCGGCGAACCCGATCAACCTTTACGGGGCAACGAAGCTCTGCTCCGACAAGCTCTTCATAGCGGGCAACTCCTATGTCGGAATGGGGGATTCCCGCTTCAGTGTTGTTCGATACGGCAACGTCATCGGAAGCAGGGGGAGCGTGATCCCTTTCTTCATGAAATGCCGCGATGAGGGGTCCATCCCAGTGACGGATCCCCGGATGACCCGCTTCTGGATAACCCTCCAGCAGGGGGTGGACTTCGTTCTCGACAGCCTGGATCGCATGGTGGGCGGCGAAATGTTCGTGCCGAAGCTGCCGAGCATGAATATCATGGACCTTGTGAAGGCCATCGCGCCGGAGTGCCCGGTCCGGGTCATCGGCGTCCGGCCCGGGGAGAAACTCCACGAGCTCATGATTCCCCGGGACGACGCGCGCCGTTCCCTGGAGTTCGATTCCTATTATCTGATTCAACCGGACTTCCGGTTCTGGGAACGCCGGTACATCCGGAACGGGGCGCAGGAGATGCCGGAGGACTTCGAGTACAGCTCCGATACGAATCCCTGGCGCCTGAGTGTGGAGGAGATGAAGGAGATCATCGGCAGATTATGATTCCCTATGGCAGGCAGGCAGTGGACGAAGACGACATCCGGGCCGTCGTGGAGGTCCTGCGCTCGGACTGGCTGACCACGGGTCCCCTGGTGGTCCGTTTCGAGGAGACCTTCGCGCTGGCGGTTGGAGCCCGCCATGCCGTGGCCTTCAGCAGCGGAACCGCCGCACTCCATGGATCCATGCATGCCGCCGGTATCGGCCCCGGCGACGAAGTCGTCGTCCCACCCATGACCTTTGCCGCAAGCGCCAACTGCATTGCCTTCCAGCAAGGTACCCCGGTGTTTGCAGACGTGGACCCGGGAACGCTGCTCATCGATCCGCGATGTGTCGCGGATCGAATCGGACCGAAGACAAAAGCCGTGATCGCCGTCGATTACGCGGGCCACCCCTGTGACTACGCCATCCTTCAGGATCTGACGAAAAAGCGGGGTCTGATTCTTGTCTCCGACGCCTGCCATGCCCTGGGTGCGACCCTGGACGGCCGCCCCGCCGGGTGCCTCGCCGACATGACGGTATTCAGCTTCCATCCGGTGAAGCAAATCACGACCGGGGAGGGAGGCATGGTCACCACCGACAGCCTGGATTTCGCCGAGCGGCTTCGGCGATTCCGCAATCATGGCATCGACAGCGACCACCGCCAGCGGGAAGAGAAGGGGCATTGGTTCTACGAGATGGTTGAGCTGGGCTACAACTACCGCATCACCGACTTTCAGTGCGCCCTGGGATTGAGCCAGCTCGCGAAACTGCCCGCCTGGATCGGGCGGCGCCAGGCCATCGCCGCACGCTATGACCGGGCTCTGGCGAGCATTCCCGGCGTCCGGCCTATCGCCGTGCGGGCGGGGGTCTTCCACGCCTATCACCTGTACGTCATCCGGATTGACAGCCCGGAGGCCGGCATCGGCAGAGACGGTGTGTTCCAGGCCCTGCGCACCGCCGGAATCGGCGTGAACGTCCATTACATTCCCGTGCATCTCCACCCTTTTTACCGGAATCGCTTTGGAACGGGCCCTGGCCTCTGCCCGGCGGCTGAGGCTGCATATGGGGAAATCCTGTCCCTGCCAATGTTCCCAGCGCTGACCGACGGTGATGTGGACAGGGTTGTGGATGTACTTGCAACGGTTATGTCCTCGGCCCGCCGATGACACGACCCGGGTGAACCTGCGGCTTATGGAAAACACTTCGGAAAGACTGGTCCTCGGTACGGCTCAACTGGGGATGTCCTATGGGGTTGCTAACCGCAGCGGCCGGCCCGATGCCGCCGATGCCAGGGCGATGATAGCCGCCGCCTGGGAAGGAGGAATCCGGACCTTCGACACGGCCCAGGGGTATGGAGACAGCGAGACCGTCCTTGGGTCGATCATTCACGATTTCGGTCTTGAGAACGAGATTCGCGTGATAACGAAACTGCATCCCGGAATCGACCACCGGAGGCGTGACGTTCTTGCCGAGGCCGTTGATCATAGCTTGCGCCTCCTTCAAATCCCCAGAATTCACGCCCTTCTCCTTCACCGCGAAGAGCAGATGGATCTGTTGAAAGACGGCCTGGCGGAAAGCCTCCATCACTTTGTCGCCGAGGGAAAAGTAGGGCACATCGGCGTCTCGGTCTATTCGCCCGAAAGAGGCCTGGCGGCTTTGGACGAAGATGTGATCGATATCGTCCAACTGCCGGCCAGCATTGTCGACCAGCGTGCCGCAAGGGCAGGCATCGACAAGAGGGCGAAAGAGAAGAACAAGGAAATTCATATCCGCAGCATATTCCTTCAGGGACTCCTTCTGCTGGATCCTCGGGATGTGCCGCCAAAACTCGCGTTTTCCGTTCCTGTTCTGGAAGAATTTGGCAGGCTGATCGCCGGGTTCGGCTTGACCGGGCGCGAGGCGGCCATCGGATACATCAAGAAGCGCTTTCCGGAATCCCCGGTTCTTTTCGGCGCGGAGACAACGGAGCAGGTGCGGGAGAATATCCGTTCCTGGCAAAGCAATGTACCGGAAGCACTGATCGGCGTTGTTGAGAACCTCTTCCCGGAGGTGGACGAACGGGTCGTCAATCCCTCCCTGTGGAGGGGATAATCGATGAAGACGGTGGCCATTATTCAAGCCCGCATGAGTTCCAGCCGCCTGCCGGGAAAAGTCATGGCGGACATCATGGGCAAGCCCCTGCTCTGGCATATGGCCAGACGTGTGGCCCGGGCCCGGAGCATCGATATGGTCGCCGTTGCCACATCCATCGACGGCGAAGACGATGCAATTGCAACCCTCTGCAAGCAGGAGCGCATCCCCTGCTTCCGCGGCAGCCTGGATGATGTCCTGGATCGCTTCTACAAGGCGGCACTGCATTACGAAGCGAATATTTGCGTCAGGCTGACAGCCGACTGCCCTCTCATCGATCCGGAGGTCGCAGACCGGGTCATTTCCGCATTCAAGGCCGGTGATCTCGATTACATGTCCAATGCCATCGAACCGACGTTTCCCGACGGTCTCGATACGGAAGTATTCCGAATGGGCGCCCTGACGGCTGCATGGAGCGAGGCCACCATCAAGTCGGAGCGGGAGCATGTAACGCCGTTCATCCGGAACCACCCGGAACGGTTCCGGGTCGCGAACTTCAAAAACAGCCGGGATCTCTCCGCCATGCGCTGGACGGTGGACGAAGAGCCCGACCTCGCTTTCGTGAGGAAGGTCTACGAGGCCCTGTATCCCGGGAATCCGTCCTTCTCCATGGACGACATCCTCGCACTCCTGAAGGAGCGGCCGGAATTGTACACGATGAACCGGCACATTTCCCGGAACGAAGGCTTTCGGAAGTCCGTTGCGGAAGACCGGCCGGTGAACGGGACGGGCATCACATTGACGAAATCGCTCGGCATGCAGGAGCGGGCAAAGAAGCGCATACCGGGGATGACCCAGCTTCTCTCCAAGCGGCCCGACCTGTTCTCGATGGGCGTCTGGCCCGGCTATTTCAGCAGGGCGAGTGGCGTCGAGGTATGGGACCTGGACGGGAACCGGTATGTCGACATGAGCATCGGGGGGATCGGTGCGAATGTCCTGGGCTACGCCGATCCCGATGTCGATGCGGCCGTCATGGCTGCCGTCCGCCAAGGCAGTTCTTCCTCCCTCAACTGTCCCGAAGAGGTTTTTCTTGCCGAGCTCCTGTGCGAACTTCATCCGTGGGCGCAGAAAGTCCGTTTTGCCCGGACAGGCGGTGAATCCATGGCGATCGCCGTCCGCATCGCCCGGGCCGCCACGGGACGCGACAAGGTCGCTTTCTGCGGTTACCACGGCTGGCACGACTGGTACCTGGCAGCCAACGTGGGGACGGAAAACGCTCTCGGCGAGCATCTGCTCCCCGGGCTTGATCCGGCGGGCGTTCCGAGAGCCCTGGCCGGGACCGCTATCCCTTTTCGCTACAATCAGCCGGAGGAAATTTCGGCAATCATGGCCGGGCAGGGAAAGGACGTCGCGGCCATCGTCATGGAGCCGATCCGCAATGACCGTCCGGATCCGGGATACTTCGACGGGATCCGGCGTCTGGCGGATGCGAACGGTGCCGTTCTCATCATCGATGAGATATCGGCGGGCTTTCGCATGAACACCGGGGGCGCCCATCTCGAGCTCGGCATCCAGCCCGACATCGCCGTTTTTTCCAAGGCGTTGGGCAATGGATATCCCATCGGCGCCATTATCGGCCGGGAAGGGGTCATGGATGCCGCCCAGAAAACCTTTATCAGCAGCACCTACTGGACGGAGCGGATCGGGCCGGCGGCCGCCCTCGCCATGATCGGGAAGCATCGGCGGACGAATGCCGGGGCACACCTGATGGCCGTCGGAGAGAGAATCCAGGCCGGGTGGAAGGCGATTGCGGCCAGGCACGGCCTATCCATCGACATAGGCGGCATCCCGCCGTTGAGTCATTTCTCCTTCACCGATTCCGGGCAGGCCGTACGGAAAGCCCTTTTTGTACAGTGGATGCTGGAAAAGGGATACCTCGCCTCGACGTCCTTCTATTCCATGCTGGCTCATGAGGACGAGCATGTGGAGGGTTATCTTGCCGCGGCGGATTTGGTCTTTGATCGAATCGCCGAGGTCTGCCGGGAAGGCAGTCCTGAGAAGTATCTGAAAGGGAATCCGGCCGTTGCCGGGTTCAAGCGGCTGAATTGATGAACGTTGCGGTTCGCACCGACGCCTCGATGGAGATCGGGACCGGCCACCTTATGCGCTGCCTGACGCTTGCCACTGCTCTCAGGGCGCGGGGAGCGGACGTCACGTTTGTCTGCCGGGAGTTGCCGGGGAATCTTTGCTCACAGGTCGAGAACAAGGGCTTCCGGGTGTGCAGGCTACCCGGCGTATCGAACGGCCTTGCCGAGGCGGCCCGTCTGTCCGGAGCAGTCTACGCCCATTGGCTCGGAGTGGACTGGGAGACGGATTCAAGACAGTCAATCGACGCGCTTGTTTCTCCCGGCAATGGCACAGACTGGCTCGTCGTGGATCACTATGCACTTGACCGGCGCTGGGAATCCTCCATGAGGCCGCACGTAGCGAAGATCATGGTTATCGACGATCTGGCGGATCGTCTCCATGACGCGGATCTCCTCCTCGACCAGAACTACTATATCGATCCCGCCTGTCGCTACGGGCGGCTGGTTCCTGAACCATGCCGCCTGCTGACCGGTCCCGGTTTTGCACTCCTCAGAGACGGGTTTGCGGAAGCGGCATCGTCTGGGATCGATAAGGATGGCTGCATCCGCCGCCTCTTTGTTTTTTTTGGAGGAAGCGATCTGACAAACGAAACGGGAAATGTTCTGAAAGGCATTTCCCTGCTTGGCGGCGGGTCGAATATTGAGACGGATGTTGTGATCGGTCCCAACAACGAAAACAGGAAAGCCATTGAAGCACTGACCTCGGGGATGCCGGGTGTGCGTATTCATGAAGGTGTGGAGAACATGGCCCGTTTGATGGCCCGGGCCGATCTTGCCGTCGGCGCCGGCGGGATCACGACATGGGAGAGGTGCTGTGTCGGTTTGCCGGCCCTGGTCATTTACACGGCGTTCAACCAGCTCGAGGCCGTCCGGGACCTCGCGGCTGCCGGGTATATTCATCTGCTGGGCGAAAGCGGGCGGGTGACACCCGAGATGGTCCGAAACTCGATTGAAGCATTCATGCATCAACCGGAAAGGGTGATCGAGATCTCCCGGAAAGGAAAATCCCTTGTAGACGGCCTGGGGACGAGGCGTTGCGTGGAAGCCATGCTCCAATCCTCATAATGTCGTCAGGCCAAGGTGAATGAATGATGGACAAGAAGAACCGGCTGCTGCTGCTTTTCCCCAATCCCATCGCCACCATACCGGGCGGGCTGACATACGTGGGCAAGAGATTCAAGAGAAACGGATTCGATGTGAAAATACACATCAACACGTTTCGAAATTTCCGCTCCGTTGATCAGCTCCTGCAGGAGATCGTCCGGCCCTTCGCTCCAGATGTTGTCGGGCTCTCCTATGCCACGTTCAACGTCCTGGAGGTCTACCGTCTGCAGCGGATGCTCCGCGAACAGGGTTACTTCGTCATTGCCGGAGGCAATCACCCCACCATCTGCCCGGAGGAAGCCCTGCGCAACGGGGCCGATCTTGTCGTCCGCGGGGAGGGAGAGCTTGCCATCGATGACTTCTCGGCATGGTTCGGAGCCGGCCGGGATCCGGGCAAGCGGGCGGACCTTCGCGGAACGAGCTATATCGACCGGGAGGGCCGTGTCGTCCACAACGAGAAGCCGCCGAGGCTGACGGACCTGGATGACCTGGGGGAGATGGACTTTTCCGCCATCGATCTGGATGAATTCCGGGTTGCCGACGGTTCCATCAAGGGCCTCAACGTCATCAGCTGCGGCAGGGGATGCCCGTTTCAGTGCAGCTTCTGTTCGCACAGGGACTGGATGAAGCATGCGAAGCGAAGCACGGACAGCATCCTCGAAGAGATGGTCCGTCGGAACGAGGCATATGGCATCACGGACTTCTGGATGTCCGACGAGACCTTCACCGTCGATCGGGACCACATCCATGAATTCTGCGACAAATTCATCGCGGCGAAGCTTCCCTTCAAGTGGATGATGGGCACGAGGGCGACGAGCGTCGACG
>CAZXMK010000074.1:0-11268 GCA_964641935.1 uncultured Syntrophaceae bacterium | reverse complement strand
CATCTACGGCTTCGACCAGTACCTCTCGGATTCCGGCCTTCTCCGGCTGGGCAACCGCTCGCCCCTGGAGGGGCTCTATTTCGCCTCCGCCTGGACCCTTCCCGGCGGCGGATACCAGACCTGCATGACCTCCGGATTCCTGGCGGGCTCCATGGCCTTGAAGAAACTTGCATAGGGGGTCGGCATTGAACATTGAAGAATACCTGAACCAGGTAGAAGGCTACGCGGACGCCGCCCGGGAGCGTCAGGTCCTGGAGCGGGCCTGCGGCGACCTGGCGCTGCCCCGCGATTTCGCCGCCTCGGTGATCGGCCGGCTCCACCCAAAGGAGATCGACGTTGCCGTAGCGGAGATCCGCGAAGAGACGCCCACGGCGAAGACCTTTCGCCTGGCCGCGCTGGACGGACGGCTGCCCCCCTTCCGGGCTGGCCAGTACGTAAAGTGGTCCGTGACCATAGGCGGGGTTCGGACGGGCCGGGCGTTTTCCATCGCTTCTCCGCCCCACGAGCGCGGCTTCTACGAGCTGACCGTCCGCCGCCAGGACGGTGGATTCGTCTCCCCCTACCTCCTGGACGAGATCCAGGTCGGACAGACCTTTACCATTTCTGGGCCGGGCGGGACTTTTTACCATGAACCGCTGATCGACACCGACGACCTCGTTTTTCTCGCCGGAGGTTCGGGGATCACCCCCTTCCGCAGCCTGATCCGGGAGACCGTCGAGTGCAACCTGCCCCGGCGGATTTGGCTCATCTACGGCAGCCGCACCCCCGACGACGTGATCTACAAGCGGGAGTTGCAGGCCATCGCCCACCGCCATTCCTCCATCAAGGTCCGCTTCGTGATCTCGGAGCCTCCTCCGGGGTACCGCGGTCCCAGGGGATTCATCACGGCGGACCGGATCCGGCGGTTCGTCGGGTCACCGGAAGGGAAGACCTTCTACCTGTGCGGCCCCGAGCAGATGTACCGGTTCATGGAACCGGAGCTGGAAAAACTGTCGATCCCCCGCCGCCGGATCAAACGCGAGTCCTGCGGCCCCCTGTCGGACGTGACCCGGGAAGCCGGGTGGCCCTCCGATGTCTCCGCCGGCCGGGTATTCCAGGTGACCGTCCGCGGTGGCGCGACATTCCCGGCTGCGGCAGGGGAACCGCTTCTCAACTCCCTGGAACGCAACGGATTCTCCGTTCCCTCCCATTGCCGCAGCGGAGAATGCGGCTTCTGCCGGATGAAAATCCTGAGCGGCCGCGTCTTCACGCCGGACCGGACCGCCGTCCGGGAATCGGACCGCTGGTTCAACTACGTTCACGCCTGCCTGACCTATCCCGTGTCGGATCTGGAAATCCGACTGTAACAGGACCTTTCCCATCCTCCCCGTGCTCTCATCGCGGGGAGAAGCCGTTTTTGAAGACACACCGCAGGTTCCGCCGGGGATCCGCCCTCCCGGGGCAATTCCCGTATTCGGATCGTCGTCGCCGTTGTCCCGTAACGGGACAGGATTGATGTCGAACACCCCCCGGGCGGGACACCGACCCGGGGCACCAGACCTTCGGGAGGTGCATTCATGAACATCGGCAATATCCCTCGCAGAAACGCCATTCAGTATGCGGACAAGACGGCCCTCGTCTTCGAGGGCGAGCGCTGGACCTGGCGGCAGCTCAACAGCCGGATCAACCGGCTTGCCCAGGCCCTGATGGGACTGGGTCTCCAAAAGGGCGACAAGGTGGCCGTCCTGACGGAGAACGTTCCAGCCATCGTCGAGGCCAATTATGCCTGCGCCAAGGCGGGACTCGTTTTCTTTCCCGTCATGACAAGACTGTTCCCCAATGATATCAAACATCTTCTCGGCCTTTCGGATGCCCGGGCGTTAATCTTTCACCCCGACTTCCAGGCCGTCGTGGAGCCCATGCGGCCGGACCTCTCGAACGTGGAAACGTACATCCAGATCGGCGGCAACATCCCCTCCTGGGCAACCTCCTACGAGTCATTCCTGCAGTCCGGAAAAGACATGGAACCCGACGTGGAGGTCCTGCCCGACGACGTCTACTGCTTCATCTGCACCGGCGGCACAACAGGCGTCTCCAAACTGGCCATGCTCAGCCACCTCAACGCCCTGGTCGCCATCCACACCTCCATCGGGGCCATGAACATAACCCCCGACGACGTGGGACTCCAGGTTCTGCCCCTCTTTCACGTCATCCAGAACAACTGCCTCCACCCCCTGATGGCGGCGGGGGCCTCCGTCGTGCTCCAGCATCGGTTCGATGCAGTCCAGTTCATGACGGCGATCCACGAGGAGAAAGTCTCCATCGTCATTGTCGTGCCCCCTTTCCTGTGGAGCTGGATCATGGCGGTGCCGGAGGCCATCGCTTACGACATCACCCATGTCCGCATCTTCGCCACGGCCGCCGCCACCTTCCCCGACGAGTTGAAGCGGGATGTCCTGAAATCCATGCCAAAGGCAAAAATTCTTTATGTGTATGGACTTACGGAGTCCAGCGGCGGGAATGCCGTCCTTCTGCATCACGAGAACACCTTCCGGAAATCCGGGGCCATCGGGGTTCCCAATCCGCTCCTGGGGTACAGGATTGTCAATGACCGGAATGAAGCCGTGGCCCCCGGCGAGTCCGGGGAGCTTCTCCTGAAGGGGCCGGCGGTGATTCGGGGGTACTACAAGCGGGACGAGGAAACGGCGGCCACGTTTGTCGACGGGTGGCTGCACACGGGCGACATCGTCCGGGAGGACGGGGAAGGGTTCCTTTACTTCGTGGACCGCCTCAAGGACATGATCAAGACGGGCGGCGAAAACGTCTTCGCCAAGGAAGTGGAGGACGCCCTGCTCAACCATCCCAAAATCTCGGAGGTGGCAGTCTTCGGTCTTCCCGATCCCCAGTGGGGCGAAAAGATCCACGCCGCCGTGGTCCTGAAGCCCGGAATGGAGGCGACGGAGGATGAGGTGCTGTCATTTGCAAAAGAGAGGCTGGCCGGATTCAAGCGGCCTAAGGCAGTTCACTTCATTCCGATGCTGCCCCGGAACCCCAGCGGCAAGGTCCTGAAGCACATCCTGAAAAAAGACTTCGCCGAAAGGAAATGACCCGCCTGCGCCTTCCGCCGGCCGCATCGCAATGGAAGATGCGCCCCGGGTCTCCGGGCGGCGTATGGCATGTTTCGTCACTCGCCCTGATTGCCGGGTAAGGGATATACAGGAGGGAAGGTCCCCCGGGGCCTCCCTCCTGCCGGCTTGACCTGCCTGCGGCCCCTTCCCCCTTGCATTCCGTTACCAGTTGTGATTTCGATTCAGCCAACGCATGGAAGCCTGTCTCGACCGCTCAGCACCTTTCTCTTCTCGCCGGAGGCCTGCCGCGTTTGTCCTGCAGAGCCAATCCGCACGGCCGCAGTGCCGGACCGGCCCTGCACGGCCGCCGATTATGTAAACAAGAAGGATCGATCATGGATGTCCAGAAGATGACAAAAGAGCAACTGATGGAAGAAAACAGGCAGCTCCGCCGCCAGATCGAAGCGCTGAAGGAAAGCGGGATACCCGAAGGCGGGAAATTGGAAGAGATCCTGAGGGAAAGCGAAGACAAGTATCTTGCCCTGGTTGAAAAGGTAAACGAGGGAATCATCATCGTTCAGGACGAGCGCTTCATCTTCATCAACAGGAAAATGTCCGATCTGCTCGGAGTTCCTGTTGACGACCTGATCGGAAAACGAGTCTTCGATTACATCTGGCCGGACGACCGGGAACGGATCATCGCGAACTACATGAGGCGCCTCGGGGGAGAGGAAGTCGATCCCTCGTATGAACTCCGGATCAAACATGCGGAAGGTTCCCTGAGATGGGTGACGTTATCGGTCTCCCTGGTCAAATGGAACGGAAGGCCCGCAACGCTGAACCTGATCACCGACATCACCGAACGCAAGGAAGCCGAAAACAGCCTTCGTCTCAGTGAATTGAAATTCCGCGCCGTAACGGAAAGTTCCACCACAGCCATTTTCCTGATTCAAGACACAAAATATATTTATATCAATCCGGCTTTTGAGACCATGACCGGCTATACCATGGACGACCTTGCCGGCATGAGTTTCTGGGATTTTATCCACCCGGATGATCAGGAACTGGTAAAAACAAGAGGCCTGAGCCGTTTGAAAGGGGAAACTCCTCAAGCCAGGTATGAATTCAAAATCATTACAAAAAACGGAAAAGTAAAATGGGTGGATTTCTCTGCGACAGCCATCCGGCTGAACGACATACCAACGATTGCAGGATCGTCAACGGATATCACCGAACGGAAGGAAGCGGAGGAAAAACTAAAGGAGAATGAACATTTTCTATCCAGCCTGATCGATAACAGCGGAGCCCTCATCTATGTGAAGAACACGGATGGCCGCTATCTTCTCGTGAACCGGAAATGGGAGCAGGTGACCGGATGGATGCGCGGGGAGGTCCTGGGCCGGACGGATGACGAAGTGTTTCCCTGCACCGTCGGCCGGCAGTTTCGCATGAACGATATATGGACAATGGAATCAGGGACAACCAATGAGTTGGAGGAGTTCCTCGAAGAGGAGAGTGGAAAACGCTTCTTTCATTCCATCAAGTTCCCCATGCGGGACAAGAACGGCGCCGTATCGGGCCTGTGCGGTATGACCACGGAGATCACGGAGCGCAAGGCCGCCGAGCAGGCCCTGCAGGAAAGCGAGTTTCGCTGGAAGTTCGCCCTGGAAGGGGCGGGAGACGGCATCTGGGATTGGGACCTCCGGACAAACAGGGTCTTTTATTCGCCGCAGTGGAAGACGATTCTCGGCTACGGGGACGCGCACATCGGCGATGGCCCGGATGAATGGGAAAGGCGCGTCCACCCGGACGACCTTCAGGGCTGCCGGGAAAACCTGGAAAGGCATTTCACGGGGGAAACCGCTGTCTATCAGATGGAACACCGGCTCCGCCGCAAGAATGGAGAATACAAGTGGATCCTTTCCCGGGGAAAGGTCATCCAGCGAGCCGACGACGGCAGGCCTCTCCGCATCATCGGCACCCATACCGATATCGACGAGCGGAAGCGCATGGAGGAGACGCTGCGGGAAACCGAAGAACGATTCCGGCTGATTACGGAGAATGTTCACGACACCGTCTGGCTCATGGACACGGGCCTCCGGACGACTTGGATCTCCTCGTCCGTCGAAAAGACGCGCGGCTTCACCCTGGAAGAGCTGCAGGCCATTCCCCTGGAGCGGCACCTGACCCCGCCGTCTCTCCGGACTGCTCTCGATCTGATCGAGAAGAACCTCACGCCGATGAAACTGGCCGATCCGCGGGAAGCGATCACGATCTCGGCGGAACTGGAATTCTACCGCAAGGACGGCTCCACCTTCTGGGCTGACACGGTCATGACGATGCTCCGGGACGGACAGGGCAACCCGGCCGGTTTCCTGGGGCTTTCCAGGGACACCACCGAGCGCCGGAGGATGGAAGAGGAGCTCCGGAAAAGCGGGGAGAATTACCGGCGCCTGTTCGAAAATGCCGGTGAAGGAATCATGATCGTGCGGGGCGAGACGATCCGGCTGGCCAATCCCGCCTTTCTGAAGACCCTGGGATATACGGAAGATACAATCACGGAGCGCCCGTTTACATCCTTCATTCACCCGGACGATCGCGCCATGGTGCTCGATCGCCACGTAAGGAGGATGAGAGGAGAACCCGTGGAAACGGGATATTCTTTCCGGGTCACGACGGCGTATGGAAAGGAGAAGTGGTTGGAGATCCATTCCCAGGTGATCGACTGGGAAGGCTCTCCGGCCTCGCTCAGTTTCGTCATGGACATCACCGCACGTAAGAAAATTGAGGAAGAGCTTCTCGAATCCCAGAGGAGGCTGGGAGACATCATCGACTTTCTGCCCGACGCCACCCTGGTCATCGACCGGGAGGGCAAGGTGATCGCCTGGAACCGGGCCATGGAGGCCATGACGGGGATCCTGCAGGAGCAAATGCTCGGCAGGGGGGACCGGGCCTATGCGATCCCGTTTTACGGCGACAGGAGGCCGATCCTGATCGATCTGGCACTGTGCCCGGACCCGGAGCGGGAGAAACAATACACCTCCTTCCGGCGGCAGGGGGATAGGATTTTCGGCGAGGCCTACACCGTGAATCTGCCGCCCGGGAACATCCATCTCTCCGCAACGGCGTCCGTCCTGCGCGATTCGAGGGGCGAAATCATCGGCGCCATCGAGTGCGTCCGCGACAACACGGAGCGCAAACGAATGGAGGAGCGCCTGGGCCGGGCCGAAAAGATGGAGGCCCTGGGCACGCTGGCGGGCGGTGTCGCCCACGATCTGAACAACGTTCTGGGCGTCCTGGTTGGATATTCGGAGCTGCTCGCGGAGAAGCTCCCCCTCGGCGGCCAGATGAGGAGATACGCCGACAACATTCTCCAGTCCGGCGTCAAGGGGGCGGCCATCATCCAGGATCTCCTGACGCTGGCCCGCCGCGGCGTGGCCGTCTCGGAGGTGGTCGACCTGAACGGGATCGTCCGGGATTACCTCCAGACACCCGAGTTCGAGAAGCTGATGTCCGATCACGCGCAGGTGGCATGCCGGCAGGAGCTGGCAGGGGACCTGCTCTACATCAAGGGATCGCCGGTGCACCTGGCCAAGACGGTCATGAATCTCGTTTCGAATGCCATGGAGGCCATCCCCGGCAGGGGGATAATGGCGATTCGCACGGAGAACCGCTACCTGGATCAGCCCATCAGCGGCTATGACGACGTCAAGGAAGGGGATTACGTCGTCCTGACCGTTTCCGACACCGGGAAGGGCATCGCCGCCCGGGACATCGACAAGATCTTCGAACCCTTCTACTCGAAAAAGGTCATGGGGAGGAGCGGGACCGGGCTGGGACTGGCGGTTGTCTGGGGAACCGTCAAGGACCACAACGGGTACATCGATGTGAAGAGCGACGAGGGCCTGGGAACGACCTTTACCCTTTATTTCCCGGTGACCCGCGAGGAGCCCGCGGAACCCGAAACAACGGTGGCCGTATCCTCCTATGCAGGCCGGGGTGAATCCATCCTGGTGGTGGACGATGTGCAGGAACAGCGGGAACTGGCCGCCAGCATGCTGGGAAGGCTCGGCTATCGGGTCGAAACGGTGTCCGGCGGGGAAGAAGCCGTCTCCTATCTCCGGGACAAAACGGCGGACCTGATCGTACTGGATATGATCATGGAGCCGGGGATCGACGGCCTCGATACGTACCGGCGGATACGGGAAATCAACCCCCTACAGAAGGCGATCATCGTCAGCGGCTTCTCGGAGACCGATCGGGTCCGGGAGGCTCAGGAACTCGGGGCCGGCACGTTCGTGCGGAAACCCTACATCATGGGAAAAATCGGGCTGGCCGTCCGGCAGGAACTGGACCGGGAATGAAGGGAAGGAATCGCTATTTCCGGATCACGAGCAGGATGTCATCCTGCCTGATGCGGTATCCCCCGGGCACCTTGTGGCGTTCCACGAAATAGTTCCGGATTTCGTCCACATGACGCCTGAAATTCCGGTCGATCAGTAGAAACAGGCCGATGGAGACCATGTCGTCAAGGCTTTCCGTATAGATTTCATTGATGAAGTACCGTACCCCGACGGCTTCGTCACCGTATCTCCGAATCAGTTCACCCCACAAACTGAGGATGTTGACGTCGTAACGGGTGAAGCGGCTGAAGAATTCCGCGACTTCCCCCATGGGCGATTGAATGACGACGGCAATGCAGCCTCCGGGCTCCAGGTGGTCGTGCATTTTTTCGATCGTGGAAAGCCAGGCTCCTTCGGGAATGTAGTACAGGACATGGGAACAGAGAATGAAATCGAACCGCCCGGGGCCGAGGTCCACCCGGTCCCAGCGTTCGTTGACGACGCGGAAGGAAGGACATCTTCGCCGGAGGCGTCGGGCCTGCAGCTCGTTCGGCTCCACGACGGTGGTCGTCTCGAAGGATGACGAAATCGGGATGGTGAGATTCCCGCCGCCGGCACCGATATCCAGGAAAGACCGGCGCCGCCCGAGGCCGGCGATCAGCTCGCCGATCCGGACCAACTCAATCCCTTTCTCCGTGCAGGACCGGACGAAAAGGGCCAGTTGACGCCGGTACTCACCGTCCTCTTCCATCTCGACGGACGGATTTCCCTGAGGAACTTCCATCGGACCCGTCATGACGCTCTCCCTCGATTCAATGCGCTGTCCGCTGCCCCTGTATCACATACCGAGCCGGTATTCCTCCGTTTTCACAGGCAAGGCCGGATCCGGACCAACGGGAACGGATTTCTTTTCCATGAATTCAAGGGAATAAGAGAACAGCAGAAAAAGGGTCCCGCCTTGACCGGCGGACCCCTTTCCTGTTCAAGCACCCCGACAGGGACCGGAAATCAGATCGCCGCCAGGGCCTTTCCGGCAGCGCATGCCTTTTCCATGGCTCCTTCCTTCTTCAGAACATCCCCCGGATCCGCCGTGCCGGCCGCAACGATGGTATCCTGAATGTTGAAGCCCAGCATCGAGAGAATGACCTTGTTCGTATCGAAGGAATTCTGGAATATTCCCGGCGCCGCCTGCCCCTGGGCATAAATCATCAGGGTCTTCTTCCCGTCCCCGAGCCGGTGTGAAAAGTCCTGATTCATGAATGCATAAAGCCGATCGACGAAAAGTCACGTCTGTCCGGTCATCTGGAGCATGTAAACGGGAGAACCGATCACCGCGGCGGCGATCCGCGCCTCCGGATTGCAGGCGCTGTCCGAGTAGTTGCAAAACACCTTGAGCCGGATAACCTGTTTCCAGCGATTGACGGATCGGACAGGCATTCCTCCGATGGACATTTGCATTCTGTTGCCATATGCTCATCCCCTATGGCCGATGGCATCCTTCTTTCCGGCATCTTCCATTCACTCTGCAATCGTTCTCGATCTCCGGAAGACGCCCCGCCATTCTCCCGCTCCCGTTTCTTACATCCCATCGGCCCGGCAATCCGCTCGGCGGAAGGAGAATCCGATGAGACTTGCCTTTGTTGTTGCAGCCTTGCTGGCGGCGTCCGTTTGTACAGCCGGAGAAATCTCCATCTACAAAGATAAGAGTGGGCCCGTGACCATCACCAACGTGCCCTTGCCGGACCGACGCGACCAAAAGGCGACGGCCGTGATCGAATATGAAGAGTTGACAGACCGGGAAAGGAGGCAGATCGAAGAGGAGAAGAAGGCGGAGGCAAAGGCGTGGCGGGAACGGCAGGCCATGGAGGAGCGTGAATTAAAGGCCCGGATGGAAGCCGAGAGGAAAGCGGAAGAAGCAAAGGCCGGAGCGGCAGAGATCCAGAGACTGAAGAAGGACGTCGCGGAGGCCAGGGCAGCAGCCAAAGTAGCCGCCGACCGGGCGGCTGCCCTGGAGGATGCGGCGATGGTGGGGGTCTACAGGAAAATCCATGGAACCCAACACAAGAAGCGCCCCCGGTACAGGCAAACCCAAAATCAGTCCAAGAAAAACAAGGCTGCCGCAGTCCGGCGTCAACGTGTCCCCGGACCTGCAGCGCCCGGGAACAGCGCACGGAATCATGGTCGGGGGAAATGAGGGAATGAAACGGGGAGGCGAGACCAAGGACCCTGGATTTCCAGTCTCCCGGGCCTTACTGGACTGTAATGCCCGATTGCATAAACACCTCTCTGGATGACGCCCAGGTTCTCTCGGGAACCCAGCAATCCATGCCGCCGTTGCCGTTCCCTGCCCGAAAACGCTTCTCCTCGTGGGGTTGCGTTCCTCCGATGAGAATTCGCCTTCCCTTGGCATCGGCCAGTCGGAAAGGGTCCATGACGATGCAGGAGATGTCGTCATGCTCGAACTCGCCGCAGTTCTGCTCGACCACCCGGTGGAGATGCTCGCCGACGAGATCCGCAGGGAGCGTGATGAAGGCGTCCGAGAGTCGGTTGAAAACGGACTGCCGCGTACAGAAGCGAAAAAGATCGTCGAAGCCGTCGCTGAAAAGAACCAGCCTGACATTCCGGTCCGTCAGGCGGTGCTCGGTCACATCGACGATCTCAAGACTCCGGCCCGCAAACACCATGTTGCGTTCCGTCTGGAAAAGAACGGCGCCGCTCATGGAATCCAGGGCCATCACGGCGCTGTCGCCGCCGTGTGCAACCGTCAGGGCGATGCCATCGTCATCGTCCCTGACGGCCACACAGCTGAACGTCGTCTTGTGCTGGTATTTCTGTCCCGCGTAGACTTTGCGGTTGATCAACGACTTCCAGTCCCCGGCCGAACCCGGAACACCCGATTGCGTCAACGCATCGGAGAGTCGGCAGAGAATGTCCCGGGATGCCCAGGGAAAACGCTCCGTTCCGTCCGCCACGGCGAAGACCCGGTTTTCGAAATCAAGATAGAGGCAGTCGCCGTTTCCGTAACCGCTGCGAACCTTGTCCGTTCCGGTGAAGATGCCACCGCTCAGCGCACCCTTCTGTCTCAGGATGCGCTTCGCGGCATTGATCTCGATGACCGGGGACTCTTCCATGAATCAGTCTATGACCCTGAAATATTCGACATCCCGGATGTTCCCCTTGCGATTCTCTGCAAACACGGGTTCCACACGGGCGCCGATCTTTACCTTACTTTCGTCCTCCAAATCAATATAATGCTGAAGCAGCGTATCGGCTCCGTCGAGCTTGATGAAGCCGTACCCGTAGGGAACGGGTTTCTGCTGCCCTGTTTCCGGGTCGATGAAGGCAAAGCGCAGAATGGTGAACGTGCCGATTCTGCCTTTCGGCCCCACCTCGACCCAGTCTTTCATCTCGACAAAGCAGGAGCCGCAGACGCCCCGCGGCGGAACGTAGACCTTTCCGCACTTGGGGCACTTGAGCGCCATGAAGCGCTTGTTGTCACGGGTTTCCTTGAAAAATTTGCTGCCGTGCATCCCCACTGCGTATGCAAAAGGCTGTGACGCATCGCCGGATTCAATGATCAACTGTTCTTTTTCAGCCATGATTCATTCACCTCTCAATTGGGTTTTCTCTTCCCGTGAAGGAGCATATCGGTCCACATGCAGCCCCCGAAGCCGGTGCTGACGGCGAAATTGACGTCCGGCACCTGCCGCGCATCCGCCTTCCCCATGACCTGCAGCGCCGCCTCCGCACAGCGGATCAGTCCGGTTGCACCGATGGGGTTGCAGGCGATGACGCCGCCGGAGGGATTGACGGGAAGCTCCCCGCCCATGTCGGTGTTGCCGTCCCAGATGTACTGCGGAGCCTCACCGTGGCCGACG
>CAZXMK010000073.1:0-11276 GCA_964641935.1 uncultured Syntrophaceae bacterium | reverse complement strand
GCCTCTCCGTCTTCCGCCGGCTCCGGCGTTTTCTCCCCGCGAAACGCCGCTTCCGCCTCCGCGTGGATCTCCCTCTCCAGGCCCCGGTACTTGGGAGAAAAGTGAAACAGGACAAACCGCCCGGCCCCGGCCAGCCGCGCCAGCCAACCGGCCTGGCAGGCCGTCAGGTGGCGCTTGAGGAAGGCCTTGTCCCGCTCTGCGTGCAGGAACGTGGCCTCGATGAACAGGAGGTCCGCCCCCGCCGCGACGGCCGCGATGCGGCGGACATTATCCCGGGTGAAGACGGCATCGGTAACGTAGGAAATGATCATCCCGGGGGAGATCTTGACGGCCCGCTCCCGGAAAAGTCCCAGGGGCAGGATCCGTTCCGCCGTCCCCCCCTGCCCGTCCTTCCACCAGGCCCGGACGGGGGTGTCGTCCGGCTCCCCGTCCAGGATCCTCTGCCTCAGCTCCATGAGCCACGACCCCGTCGGCAACTCCATCTGGTCCAGGACATTGCGCTTGAAGTTGATCCGGTTCCTCTCCTCGAACCGGAAGGCCAGGCAGGGGATGCCGTGGTCGATCAGGTCCGCCCGCACCGAAAAGAGCCGCTCCTCCGCCAGGAACGTCTCGAAGAGAGGGGCTTCAAAGCGGGCGATCTCCTCTCCCTCGGGCCGGAAGCCCGTGCGGCACCGGTAGCGGCGTGTGACGCGCTCCGACGGCCCGACCTCGGTCGCGGTCAGGGTGAAATCATCGGAATAGTTTTCCACGAGGTTCCACGTATAGGCCCGGAGCTTGTTCTCCAGGCGCTCCAGGAACCCCGGGGGGCCGTACAGGCGAAGGGGCCGCTCCCGCCCCAGGCGGACACGGAGCAGGTGATCGAAGCCGATGAAATGGTCCATGTGGGCATGGGAGACAAAGACGTGGCAGACCTTCAGGATGTTCCGGGGAACGAGGTTCCGGAGGTCCCCCAGGTCGAAGAGGATTCCGTCGCGCCGGTACTTGCTGTCCAGGTAGACAACAGGGTCCTCGAAGGGATCGTTGACGAGGGCGGCTCGGAACATGGCGCGGAAGGCTCCTCCGGTTTCGCGCCATTGTAGGCAATTTCTTGCCTTCCTGTAAAGCCTCCGGTAGATACGCCGGAAAGGACTGCGCTGCGGAGGCGGGAAAGGACGGGAAAGGATGGACGAACGCTCACGGCAGGACCTGATGGAATCGGCGGAGGACGTCAGGCTGGCCGCCCTCTACCTGCAGGAGAGCCTCATGCGGGGCGGCGACGAGGGGTTCCTGGCGGCGAGAGAGGAATACCGGCGGCTGGTGGAGCGGTTCCGCCGGGACCACCCCGGGGCCGTCACGGAGCGGCAGTACCGGAATGCCCTGGAGGACCTGGAATACTTGCTCATCCTCATCGAGCAGGCCATCGACGGCTACCGCCGGGACAGCGGGTCCTGAGGCGCCGGATCCGGGCCGTTCCCCTTCTCCCCCAGGTAAAGCCTCCGAACCTCCTCGTTGTCCAGAAGGTGCGCCCCCGTGTCTTCCAGGCGCGTGACCCCGAGGTCCAGCACGTACCCCCGATCGGCGACGGACAGTGCCTTCCGGGCGTTCTGCTCGACCACGGCGAGGCTGACCCCCCCGCGGTTGATCTCCTGGAGCCGGCTGTAGATGTCCTCGATGATCCGGGGCGCCAGGCCGATGGACGGCTCGTCCAGCAGGATCAGCCGCGGCCGGGTCATGACGGCCCGGGCCAGGGCCAGGATCTGCTTCTCCCCGCCGGAGAGATTGCCCGCCTGCTGGCGCGCCCGCGCCCGGAGCACGGGGTAGTCCTCCAGGACCTCCTCCACGGCCTGCCGGACGGCTCTCGCGTCGCCCAGGGACACGCCGCCCATCTGGAGATTCTCCATCACGGTCAGCGACGGGAATACGTTCCTCCCCTGGGGGATGTAGGCCATGCCCAGGCGGACCTTCTCCTGCGGATCCAGGCGTCCCACTTCCCGCCCGGAGAGGCGCACGGATCCCCGGGTGGGCTTGAGGAGGCCGACGACCGTCTTCAGGAGGGTCGACTTCCCGGAGCCGTTGGGGCCGATGATGCAGACGATCTCCCCTTCCCGGACGCGGATGGACGTACCGTGCAGGACCTCGATCTTGCCGTAGCCGGCAAAGACCTCCTCCACCTCCAGAATCACACCCGGTCCGTTTTCTTCCTTGAGCACGCTCATCCTCCCAGATAGGCCTCGAGCACCTTGGGATCGCTCTGGATCTCCTCCGGCGTTCCCTCGGCGATCTTCTCCCCGTGGTCCAGGACGAAGATCTTCTCGCACAGCTCGACGATGACGTCCATGTTGTGCTCGATGATGAAGAACCGGCCCCCGGCCTCCTTCATCCGCACGATCGTGTCGATCATCGTCCGGATCATGGAGGGATTGATGCCTGCCGCCGGCTCGTCCAGAAGGATCAGCTTCGGCTCCGTCATGAAGGCCCGCCCCATCTCCAGCAGTTTCTGCTGCCCGTAGGAGAGGTTCCCGGCAAACTCGTCCCGGAGCCTGGAAATACCCAGGATCTCCAGCGTCTCGAGGGCCTTCACGCGATTGAGGGCCTCCTGCCGCCGGATTGCACCCCGCCTCCAGGCGAGGGACCGCAGGGACTCGCCGCGCTGTCCCCGGGGCGCCAGGAGAAGGTTGTCCATGGCGGTCATGCCCGCGAAGACCCGGGAAAGCTGAAAGGTCCGGATCAGCCCCAGGCGGACCATCCGGTGGGGCGGCCGGCCGTCGATCCGGACGCCGTCGAAGAGAATCTGCCCCCCGTCGGGCCGAAGCAGGCCTGAGATGATGTTGAAGAGGGTCGTCTTGCCGCTGCCGTTGGGGCCGATGAGCCCGGATATGGCCAGCCCCTCCAGGCTCAGGGTGCAGTCCGCCACGGCCCGGATGCCGCCGAAGGATTTGGTGACGCCCCGGATCTCCAGCATCACTTCCTCCCCTTTTCCCGCATGATGCCCTCGGGCCGAAACACCATCAGGGCCACCAGGAGCGCCCCGAAGACCATCTGCTGCATGGGGCCCAGGTATCGCGTCCACTCCGGCGGCAGCCGGAGGAAGCGCAGGGACTCCTGGAGAAAGATGAGGGCAATGGCTCCGACGACGGGCCCCGGACGGGTCCCCTTTCCACCGAGAACCACGATCAGGAGCACCACGATCGTCTCGTTGAGCGTGAAGTCCGACGGGCTGATGAAGGAGGTGTAATGCGCCCAGAGCACCCCCGCCAGCCCCGCAAAGACGGAACCGATGACGAAGGAGCGTGTCTTGAAGGCAAAGGCGTTCTTCCCGAGGATCTCCGCCGCCGTCTCGTCGTCCCGGACGGCCCGGAGGGCGCGGCCGAAGGGGCTCTCCGTGACCAGTCCCATGGCGAGATACGTCAAGAGCGCCGCGACCACCGCCAGGCCCAGGTATTCCGGGAGGCTTTCGAAGCGGACCCCCAGCACCTCCGGCTTCGGAATGCCCGGCAGTCCCATGGGCCCCTTGGTCAGCCAGACCTCGTTCTGGAAGACGAGGCGGAGGATCTCCCCGAAGCCCAGGGTGGCGATGCCGAAGTAGTCCCCCTGGAGGCGGAGGGCGGGGATGCTCAGAAGAAAGCCCGCCAGGCCCGCCGCGGCGAGGCCAGCCGCCAGGCACAGGAAAAAGGGAAATCCGGCGAGGCTGAGCAGGGCCGATGCATAGGCGCCGATGCCGAGGAAGGCCACGTGGCCGAAGTTGAACAGCCCCGTGTAGCCCACCTCGAGGTTGAGGCTCATGGCAAAGATCGAATAGATGGCGATGACGACGCACAGGTGCAGGAGCAGATCCATACGTTCACCCGTGAAGGCCCGGCATCATGCCGGGGGCGCAAAGGCCTCGCAAAATGGCCGCAGGCAAGGCGCACCCGGACCGAGGAGCGAGGCGTACCCCTGCGTACGCCGCAGCGACGAGGGGCGTGGTGCAACGCAGCAACCGGGCATTTTCCGAGGCTGCCATCAATCCATCCTCTTTCCCGTGACGATATATGGACGTGTCAGCAGAATCACCACCATGATCGCGAAGGCCACGGCGTCCTTGTACCCCGGGGAGATGACCAGCACGCTCAGGTTTTCCGCCAGGCCGATGAGGAGACCGCCCAGGAGCGCCCCCCAGAGGTTCCCGACGCCGCCGATCAGCGTGGCGGCGAAGGCCTTGACGAGGTTGATGACGCCCATCTCGGGATTCAGGTTCGTGTCCAGGGCCAGGAGAATCCCCCCCGTTCCGGCAAGGAGCGCCGAGACGACCCAGGCCGTCCGGATGGAGCGCCGGGCGTTGATCCCGACCACCCGGGCCAGGTCCAGGTTGTCCGAAACGGCCCGCATGGATTTGCCGATGCTGGTCCGGAAGAAAAGAAGATAAACCCCGATCACGCAGATCAGCGTGACCACGATGATCAGGATCTGGTTCGCCGTCAGGCTCACCCCCAGGTACCGGTAGCCCCGTGTGATCTCGAGGCCGTAGGTCCGCACCTCGGCACCCCAGAATAACTGGGCGGCGTTCCGGAGCAGGAACGAGAGGCCCATGGCGGCGATGAGGAGCGTCAGCCGGTCCGCCTTCCGGAGGGGCCGGAAGACGGCGAAGTCCATGGCGATGCCAAGGAAAACGGTGCAGAGGATCGCCGGGAAGACGGCCACGACCAGGGGCAGGGAAAAGGGCTCCGAGATGAAGAGGTACAGGAAGTAGGCCCCCCACATGATCAGCTCGCCGTGGGCGAAGTTGACGAAGTTGAGGACCCCGTAGATCAGCGTCAGCCCCATGGCGAAGAGGGCGTAGATGCAGCCCGCGAGAATGCCGTTGACGACGGATTGAAGGAGAATGTCCATGGAGTGTTTAAAAAAGACAGGTTCCGGCGCCTTGTAAACGCCGGAACCCGTGATTCGCGGAACCTTGCGGCGCTTCCCCGCCGGCATGCCCGGAAGATCGGGCGGCCCGGGTGAAGAGCCGTCGGGGGGTCTCCCTTACTTCTTGTAGTCGACGATCTTGCCGTCCTTGACGGTCCAGATGCCCATGTCGGCGTTCAGCATGCCGCGCTTCGCATCGAAGGTCTTGTCTCCCGTGACGCCCTTGTAGCCCTTGGCCACAACGGGAAGCGCCCTGCGGATGCCCTCGGCGGTGTAGCCGCCCTTCTCGATGGCCTTCGCGACGAGGTACACCATGTCATAGTTGTAGTCGCCGAAGATGGGGATCTTGTCGTCGCCGTACTTCTTTTTGTAGGCGTTCTTGAAGGCCTGATACTGCTTCGTATCCTGGGGAACGGAGGGATACGTCCCGATGATGCCCTCGGCGGCCTTGCCGGCCAGCTCCACCATCTTCGGGGCCCGGGCGGCGGAACCGCAGAGCCACTGGGTCTTGATTCCCATCTCGTAGGCCTGCTTGAACTGGACGGCCCCCTCGTTGATGTAGGTCAGGTTGACGATGGCGGGGGGATTGCCCTTGCCGGCCCGGAGCAGCTCCGTCCGGTAGTCCGTTTTCTTTTCGTCGAAGGGGATGACGTCCGTCACGACGCCGCCCATCTGCTTGAAGCTCTCCACGAACCCGTCCTTCAGGTCCAGGCCCCAGTCGTTGTTGACGTACATGACGGGCAGCTTCTTGTAGCCCATGTCGAAGGCCAGTTTGGCCAGCCGCTGTCCCTGCTTCGCGTTGGACGGGATGATGCGGAAGATGAACGGCCCGGCCTGGGTCAGCTTTTCCGCGGTTCCCTGGGCGGAGACCATGACGGTCTTGCTCTGCTGGGCAACCGGAGCCGCCGCCATGAAGTTGGAGCTCCCGGCGGGCCCGAAGAGGACGGGGACCTTGTCGATGGTGATGAGCTTCCGGACGGCCGTCACGCAGTCCTTGGGCGTGCTCTTGTTGTCCTCGTAGACGATCTGGATCTTCTTGCCCTTGATTCCTCCCTTGGCGTTGATCTCGTCCACCGCCAGGTCCACGCATTTCCGGAATCCCTCGCCATAGACGGCGATGCTTCCGGAGAGGGCGAAGGCGGCGCCGATCTTGATGGTATCCTGGGCGGCCCGGACGGGCGAGGCGACAAAGAATGCCAGGAGCAGGATTACGAAAAGCGCTTTGATTTTCGACATGTCTGCGTTCCTCCTCGGTAAAAGTACATAGTACTTACCGGAGTACCGCAGAACCTGTCAATGAAAAAGCCGGGTTCGGGATCCGGGTGGATCCGTCGCGATCAACCTGGAAACTCAAGGCTGCCTTTCCGGCAACGCCGCCCCGGCCACCGCCGTCGCGCCTATTCGTAAAGGGCCCGGGCCTCCGCGGGCATCCCGGCGAGCCGTTCCCGGGCCTTCTCCGGCGCCAGGGCCTCCAGGGACCCGTCGGGATTCTGGACGACGCAGCCGCTCTCCACGACCATCCTATGTCGGCGCTTCCGCACCTCCTTGTCGGGATGGCAGGCGATCTGGCAGTGGCCGCAGGTCAGGTAGAGGGGGTCGCGCATCAGAAGGTGATAGTGGCCGCCGGCCATCCGGGGCCAGCGCCCGTATTTCTTCATGCCGGTCACGATGGCTGAGAGATAGTCCTCGTCCTTCTCGGGAACGGGGAGCCGTCCGGGGGACCAGGTGGACCAGCGGCCCGAGGGGTGGAGCCCCGTGAAGCCCCCGCAGACGTACTCGCAGCGCAGGTAATTGCGGCGCTTCGCGTACTTGAATTCATGGCCGCCCAGGGTGACTGTAGCCTCCTCCTCCGGGTCCATCATGCCGGATGCGCAAAGGGCCTGGCAGAGGCGGCAGCGGTCGCAGTAGTTCTTCTCCGTCGGCAGGGGCTCCGTGGGCTCCAGTTCCAGCGTCGTGACGACGGCCCCCAGGATGACGGCGGCTCCGCGCTCCGGGTGCAGCACGTTTCCCGACAGTCCGAAAGAGCCGACGCCGGAGCGGACCGCGAGATAGCGCAGGGAGATGTCGGGATGCATGTCGATGGCGCCCCGCCCCGCATCGGCCCGATAGACCTCGTTGGCAGCCACGGGAACCGAGGGGAAGCCCTTCTGGGAAAGGTTCTTCGCCAGCCCCAGGGCGATGCCGCCGACCTGGTTGTTCGTCCGGAAATTGTCCCGCTCGTGGGACAGGCGATCTTTTTTGCTCAGGAACGGCTCGATCAGGGACGCATCCAGGGGAACCGCGAAGGACACGGCGGACCTGGCCTCCGGAAGAACGTAGGATAGGTCCGCCGAGGGCGGCCCGCCCCGAAGAGTCTCGACCGTTGCGATGCCCGCGGCGCAGGCCCCGTCTTTCATCACGTAATCCATCACAAAGCGGCTCATCTTCTCCTTCATCGATCTCCTCCTTTCATTCCTGCGGGACCGACCGGCGCAGGCGGTCCTCCATGAAGCGGGTCGCGTATTCCCGGGGATCCCGGGGCGGATCCGCCGTGATCTCCCGCCGCATGAGCGACAGGGACCCGGTCGGACACTTGCGGGCGCAGACCCCGCAGCCGATGCAGAGGTCTTCCTTGAGCGAAGCGGCAAGGCCCTTTTTGTTTTCCGCCAGCGGGGACGGCTCCAGGCTCAGGGCCTCCATGGGGCAGCGCTTTGCACAGAGACCGCAGGCCTTGCAGGTGGCCGGCTCCGCACGGAGGATGTAGTTGGATGCGTCCATGCTCTTCGCGTGCTTCAGGACGTGGAAGCCCTCGAACCACATGCAGCAGCACTTGCAGCAGTTGCAGATGGTGTCGACCCCCTCCAGCCAGTTGGACACGCCGTGGACGAGACCCTCGTCGGCGGCCTCCAGGAGGACCCGGCGGGCATCCTCCCGCGTGATCTCGCGTCCCAGGCCGTTCTCCACGATGTAGCGGGCGAGGCCTCCGAAGTGAAGGCAGTTTTCCGTGGTATGTCTGCAGTTCGGGGCGGCCGGGTCGAGGTTCTTCCGGTGCCGGCAGGGACAGACCGTGACGCAGAAATAATCCTGAGCTTCCAGCACTTTCGCCACTTCTTCATAGGGAACTGCCTGTTTCAGGCCCTCGGTCGAGATCGTCTCCTCGACGGGCAGGGCCCGGAGCCCGCGGTGCTCGATCCCCCGGTACTGGTCGAAGAAGACGGGGAAATAGTCGTTTACACGCGGGGCCAGGCTTCGGCTCCGCTCGTCGTCTCGGCCCGGCCAGAAGGCCGTTCGGAGCCAGACGAAAAACGTGTCGTTGAGCCCGTAGCGGACGCTGCCGCCGCGGTCCGCACGGAGGACGAGGCCTTTCCGGGCCATGTCGTCCAGCGCCGCCGCCAGTTCAGCCGGGGACATGCCCCGGACCTGGGCCAGTTCCTCCAGGGGTTTTGGAGAGAAAGGCATGCCCGTGAGAAAGCAGGCCTCCTCCGGGGTGTATCCGGCCCGCACCGCCGGCAGCATCTCCGGCGCCTCCGGCAGGCCCCACCAGGTCTTCTTCATCCAGGAGACAAAATGCGCATAGATTTCCTCTTCCGACATGGTCCGTTCCTTTCGACAGCGGCCGGTCCGTTCCGGCGGACTGTTTCTTTCAGCGGCCGGCGGGACAGACGGCCAGGCAGCGGAAACACTCGTACTGGAACCCGATGAAAGACGCCTGGTAAAGGTTCAGGAACTGCGGATTCATGAACATGGCCTTCTGCTCCTCCGGCGTCATGCCCGCCAGCTTCCGGAGGAAGCCGATGGCGGAGCCGATGCCGTAAGGCTGGGACACCCGCAGGCACTTCATGTCTTCCGTACGGCCCTCCGTCTCGAGGGCCTTCGCCGGGCAGATCTCGACGCAGAGTCCGCAGTCGTTGCAGAGCCCTTCCGTCACGGGCGGATCGGAGGACAGGGGCAGGTCCGTCAGGATCGCCGTGAAGATCAGCCGGGTGCCGAACGTCGGGTGGATCACCAGGTTGTGGCGGCCGAAGACGCCCAGCCCCGCCGCCACGGCGGCATGACGGAGAGACACGTCGGCCACGACACCGAAATGCGGCGGTCCCATGTTCAGGGGGTAGGAGGGGGCCACCGCCGCCGCCTTCGCCCGGAAACGGTCCTCCAGCCAGCGGGACATCAGGTAGTTGTTGCGCTGGGTCGTCCCCATGATGCCGATGCGCTCCATCATGCTGATCCGGGCGACCGGACTGTCCAGGGACCCGTCGACCTCCCGGTAGCCCAGGACGACCAGGGACTTCACGGAGGGAAGGAACGACTCCAGCGCCGGCGTCCGGGGTGATTTGTAATCGCCGGCGGAGGCGAAGCCGACCACGTCCGCACCCAGCTCCAGACCGTGCTTCCTGATTTCTTCCTTGCTCATCTCGTCTCCTTTCCCGCAGCCGCCTGCACGAAGCCTTTTCCCGTTCCCCCGAGGCGCCCGCGGCGGGGTTTATTCATGTCATCCGGCGGCCGTTTCCAGGCGGTCCCGCCACCCATGAATTTCGCGTACGAAATATAAGGGCAAAATTTTTTACGCCTGGAGATCCCGGAGCATCCGCTTCAGGAGCAGGCGCTCTTCCGGCCGCAGGCATTCCATGATTTCGTCGTTGGCGCAGTCCCTGGCCCGGATGAGCTCGCCGGTGGCCTCCCTCGCCTTGTCCGTGAGGGAGATCCGGAGAGTCCGCCGGTCGTCGTCGGCTGTCTCCTTCACGATCCAGCCGGCCTCCGCCAGGCGGTCGAGGAGACCCGACAGCGTCGCATAATCGAGAGTCAGGCGCCGGGCCAGCTCCCCCGCCGAGACCCCCTCACCCTCGTTCAGGGCCAGGATCACCAGGCTCTGCGGGGGCGTCAGGCCGTGCGGCTGCAGCCTTTTCTTCAGCTTCCCGTGGGCTCGCTGGTAGGCCTTGGACAGGAGGAACAGGATGCAGTCTTCGTAAGGGGGTGCCATGGAATCGCCTCATTAATTTCGTGTGCTAAATATCAGCCCCGGAAAGGCATGTCAACAGGATTCTTCCGCCTTTCCCGGCAGGCCGGCCGCATCAGAAGGCCCCGGTTCCCGGTACAGGGCGGTGGACGGAGACGGAGGACGGATTTTCATGGTCGAAGCAGGGGATCTGTGCTACACAAACGCGTCTGCTCTCCCCCAGGAGTTGCAGGCTGGGAAAAGCGTCGCAGGGATCAGCCGGGTTGTTCCATTCATCTCAAAGGAGGTAACGTATGGGAAGTATTTTTCAACTGAAGGTGGAGGACGGCATCGGAGTGGTCACCTTCGACGTGGCGGGCGATGCCATGAACACGTGGACAGAGCAGGCTTTCAAGGACTATTTCGCCCTCATGGACGATCTGGCCAAGGAGAAGGGCCTCAAGGGGATCCTCTTCATCTCCGGAAAACCTGAAAACTTCCTCGCCGGGGCCAATCTCAAGATGATCTCGGAGCTGGAGAAGCCGGAAGAGGTCCAGGAGGTTCTCGATACCTTCCACGGTGCGTTCAGCAAGATGAGTGCCCTGGGAATCCCCGTTGTGGCGGCCATTCACGGCCACTGCCTGGGGGGCGGCCTCGAGTTCGCCCTGGCCTGCACGGCCCGGATCGCCAAGGAAGGCAAGAACACCGTCATCGGCCTGCCCGAGTGCAACGTCGGGCTATTCCCGGGAGGCGGCGGGACCCAGCGCCTGCCGAGGCTCATCGGCTACGGCGCCTTCGAGCTGATCCTCAAGGGATCCATGCTGCCGGCGGCCAAGGCCCTGGAGCTGGGCATCATCGACCGTCTGATCCCGGCCACGGGTGACCTTCTAGCGGAGGCGAAGACGTTCCTGGCGGACATCATCGCCGGCAAGGCCGACCTGAAGCGGCCGCCGCAGGACTTCTCCCAGGTGGATGCCGTGGCCGACATGGCGAAGCAGGGTGTCCTCAAGGCCACCAAGGGCCGCGAGATCCCGGGCCCCATGCTGGCCCTGGATTCCATGCACCGGGGACTCAAGGTATCCCTCGACGAGGGCCTCACGATCGAAAAGGCCAATTTCGTCAAGGTGGTCATGGCGCCCCAGTCGAAGGGCAGCATCAACACCTTCTTCATCAAGGGCCTGACGGACAAGCCGAAGAACATGATGTCGAAGGGCTTCCAGCCCAAGGCCCTCAAAAAGGCGGCCGTGCTGGGCTTCGGCACCATGGGCCGGGGCATCGTCATCGAGATCCTCCGGAACACCCAGATGCCCGTGGTCGTGAAGGACGTGGAAGCGGCCCTCCAGCCGGGGAAGGACTTCGTGCAGAAGATCCTCACCGGCATGGCGGAAAAGAAGCGCCTGAAGGAGCCCGTGGACTCCATCATGAGCCGGATCATCACGGTTTCCGACTACACGGCGGACTTCAAGGACGTGGACATCGTCGTTGAAGCCGTCTTCGA
>CAZXMK010000072.1:7603-11378 GCA_964641935.1 uncultured Syntrophaceae bacterium | reverse complement strand
GGACTCGCTTTTGACCTCGGACCCGCTGCCGGTGGAGAAGGTGGTCTCCATCCTGCGGGACGGGGCGGGAACCCAGTTCGATCCCGTTGTCGTGGAGAGTTTCCTGCGTTGCCTGCCCAAGGCCCTGATGATGTACCGGGGGGCTCATTTCGACCCCGAGTATGTCGATTCGTTCCTGCGGACCCGGGAACATGCGGACGCGCGGGCTACGATCCACTGATCCGTGTTTCCCTTCCGACAGCCGATCCCGCAGCACCCGGTTCCTGCCCTCAAATCCCCGCCTGCCGCTTCACTTTCCCGCGGCCGCACCGATCTCCTTCCCTACAGCAGGCGGGTAACGGCGAAACGGTCGTCCCGGTCTGCAAGATTCAGGGCATGGTTCGGCGTGAGCAGCGAACCGGCCACATCCGCAAGATGCCTCCGGCCGACCGCCTCCGCCGCGGCCATCTGTTCTTCCGTCGGAGGCGGGTAAGGTTGTCCGGGAACGGGAATGTATCCCATGATGTGAAAGGGGATGTCGCGGCTCACCGATGCCAGCCAGGCGGCAATCCCTTCCACCTGGTCGAGATCCACGAGCCCCGGCACATAGACGACGTTCACCTTCAGATTCATGCCCGCTTCGTGGGCGGCGGCCACATTGTCGAAAACCCGTTTCCGGTCCTGCCCCGTGACGGCCCGGTGGAGATCATCGTCCCAGGCCTTGAGGCCGACGTTGGCCCCGTCCAGGTGCGGCAGGGGCAGCCTGCTGCCGTTCGTATGGCCCAGGCGGGTGCCGACCCGGAGTTCCTCCTTGGCGAAGCGGAGCATCTCCGGCAGGTCCTTCGCCACCGTGGGTTCCCCCCCCATGAAATACAGGTTCTCGATGGGCAGGCGGCGAAGGGCTTCCTTGATCTCCCCCGTTTCCAGGTAGCGCTCCGGCGCCGGAGATGCGAAGCCCGGCTTTCCCCCGGGACCGCTCCGCAGCTTGTAGCTGCACGTGGGGCAGCGGAACGTGCACCCGTAATTATGGACGGTCGCGAATCGGTGCTGCCTGTTGTAGGTCAGCTTGTAGAAGGCCACGGTTCAGTCCTTTCTTTCACAAGTCGTTCTGCGGCTTCCGGCGGCCGCTCTCCTTGACGTTCATCATATTCCCCCGTAGCGGGTGGCGCTGATGATGGGTTTGCTCAGATACAGGCCCAGGGAGGCGCCGATCATGGATCCCGCGATCCCCTGGGCGGTCTGGAGGACGATGTACCAGGGCGCGAAGAACTGGTGCCAGATGAAGGGGGCGGAGAAACAGTAAAAGTAGAGATAGACCGTCAGCCCACGCAGAAATCCCGCCCCCAGCGCGTTTTTCATGGAGCCCAGGTAATTCCCGGTGGCAAGGAAATAGAGCTCCAGGATGAAGCTTGCGAGGAGAGCGTATGGCCACCACAGGGGATTGAGGCCGCTGGAGATCGTCTGGGCCAGGAGGCTGTGCCCGCAGATGATCAGGGTGGCCGTGCCCGCCCGGGGAATGAGACGGATGCCGATGAACAGCGTGGCCGTATAGGGTATGGAAAAGAAGAACGACTGGATCATGGGAATCCGGCTCAGGCCGAACTTGAACGGCAGGATGGCGATATAGAGGAGGCTGCAGAACAGGGCCACCGTGACCAGGTCCTGGATGCTGAAAGACGGAATCGCCTTTCGGGTCCACAGGATGTGGAAAAGGACGGCACCCAGGACGGCGACGAGGATCAGCGAGCCGACGAAAAGGTTCATGAGAATGCCCCCTGGAACATGACGAGCAGGACCATTCCCGTCGTGGAAAATCCCAGGACGAGCCAGTCCCGCGGGGAAAAGCGCAGTTCCCGCACCGGGGTCTTCTTTCCCGTGAAGGCTCGGACCTCGGCGGCAAGGGCGATGCGCCGGGCGTTTCTCAGGCTGTCGATGATCAGCGGCGGCAGGAGGTAGCGGCAGGCCCGGAATCCCCCCCGCACGCCCTTCAGGTCGAGCCCGCGCAGCTTCTGGGCCAGCAGGATGCGGTTCGCCTCGTCGATCAGGGCGGGAAGAAAACGAATGCTGACCGTGACCAGGAATCCGATCCGCCCGGGCACGCCCAGCCTCTCCATGCCGAGCAGCAGATCGGACGGATACGTGGACATGACGATGACGGCGCTCAGGAGCATGGCCGAGAACAGCCGGAGGCTCTGCAGCGCCCCGTACAGAATCCCTTCCCGGTAAATGGCGATCCCTCCCGTGATTCTGCCGAGAAGACCGGATTCGGGGGCCACAAGGGTCATGATGACGGTCCGGGGCTCGAGGCCGTAAAAGAACCCCTGGGAGATCATGGTGAAGCACAGGGCCGTCACCATGAGCACGGCCGTCGTGCGGACGGTTCCCCGGGCCGGGCGGAGCAGCCCGAAGGCTCCCAGGAGCACCGCGAACAGGAGAAAAAGACCGAAGGGCGTCCGGAGCACGACGATCAGGACGGCCCCCAGCAGGCCCAGAACGATCTTGGCCCGCGGATCCAGAAGGTGCAGAAAGGTCTCCTTATCCAGATACTTCATCGTTTTCCGCTCCGCCACCCCGCAGGGTGATGCGGCGTCCGGCCACGGCGGCCGCCTTCTCGTTGTGCGTCGTGTAGACGACCGTCCCCCCGTCCCCGGCATACTCGAAGATGAGGGAAAAGAGCCTGTGCCAGCTCCGGTCGTCCAGCCCCGTCGTCGGCTCGTCGAGGAGAAGGATTTCCGGCCCCATGGCCATGACGGAAACCACGGCCAGGATCTGCCTCTGCCCCCGGGAAAGGGTCTGTGGATGGCGCTTTCGGAAAGCGCCCAGACCGGCAATGTCCAGATAATAGGAAACGTCCGTCTTTTTACCGAGCCGTGTGGGCCCGAAGGCGATCTCCTCTTCGACCGTTCCCGCGAAGAGCTGTTCGTCCGGATTCTGGAAAAGAAATCCCACGCGCCCCACCAGCGATTCCAGTTTCGGCCCGGGAATTCCCAGAACGGTGATCGCTCCGCGGTCGGGCCGAAGGAGTCCTGCCATGATCTTCAGAAGGGTCGTCTTGCCGCTGCCGTTGTCACCCTGCAGGGCGACAACCTCCCCGCGCCGGATCTCGACGTTCAGCCCGACCAGCACCTCACCCCCCCGGACATATCGGAAATAGACTCCATCAAGGGCAAGCATCACCGGAGCGGCCGGCGGGCCGATGTTCCTTCCAAGCGCCGGGATATCGCCGGTCCCTCCATTCCCGGAGATCCGTCCGTTTTCCAGCGTCACGACCCGGTCCATCAGGGACAGGGCTTCTTCATACTGGTGCTCCACGAGGACAACGGTCTTCCCCTCGCCCTTCAAATGCCGGACGATGCCGTAAAATTCCCGTCTGCCTGTCGCGTCCAGATCCGTCGTCGGCTCGTCGAAGAGAAACACCTGCGGCCCCATGGCATAGATGGAGCTGATGGCGAGGCGCTGCTTCTGCCCGCCGGAAAGCTTGAAAGTCTCGCGCCTTCGCAGGTCCCAGAGACCCATTGAACGGAGGGCACTGTCCCGGCGAAGCAGAATTTCCTCCCGGGGCAGCAGGAGGTTCTCGCAGCCGAAGGATACATCGTCCTCCACCCGCATCATGAAGATCTGGCTCTCCGGGTTCTGGAAGACCGTGCCCACCGTGCGGGCGATCTCCCGGAGAGGCCTCTCGGACGGCGAAAAACCGCCCACCCTGACCGCACCCGAGCTCTCCCCGGCAAAGACGTGCGGGACAAGCCCGTTGAGGCAGTACAGAAGCGTCGACTTCCCGGACCCTGATCTCCCG
>CAZXMK010000072.1:0-7593 GCA_964641935.1 uncultured Syntrophaceae bacterium | reverse complement strand
GAACCAGGACCGCCTCGCCCGGCTCGATCCGGAGGCTGATATCGCACAGGGCCGGTTTGTCCACGCCGGGATAGGTAAAGTTGAAGGAATCGATCGCAATCATGTCGCCGGCCGGTCGATGTGTCGCCGGTCGGCCATCCGGCACGGAACGAAGACGTCTTGCGCGGCTGGATGGCCCGGTTCAATCAAAATGAAAGGTGACCTCGGTAAACCAGGACCGTCCCGGAGCCCGGTAGTAGTCGTAGCAGGTCCGGTCCAGAATGTTGTCCACCGAGATGGATACGGTGGCCCAGGAGACAACCCGGCAGGATATTTTACCGTCGGCCGTGAAGAAGGACTCCCGGGAACCGTATCCGCCATTGACCACGTCGCTGTTGTCGTCGCTGGAAAAGCGCCGGCCCACGTACCGTCCCGTCAGGGAGAGATCGAACCTTCCCAGTGTCGCGGCGGCACCGGCATTGAACGTCTCGCGCGGCACCTGTGGCACCAGCTTGCCGATGCTGTTCTGGTTGGCGGCATTCTCGGTGATACGGGTGTCCACATATGTGTAATTGGCAAACAATCTCAGCCACTTGTCCACTCGCTGTTCGATCTCGATCTCGATGCCCGATCCCTCGGCCCGGCCGGCATTCATGTTCTGGTATAGATTCGGCCCCACGGTGCCCTGGTAAATCAGATCCTTGATGGAATTCTCGAAATAGGTCGCCTTGACGACGGCCCCCTTCCACAGATGCTGCTCCACGCCCGCCTCCCAGGAGAACGCTTTCTCCGGGGACAGGTACGGGTTGTACCGGTACGTGTTCACTCCCGACGTGTAGGTGCGGTAGAGCTCGTAGATCGTCGGCGCCCGGAACGCGTTCCCGGCGGAGAGCCGCAAGGCCGTACCGGATATGGGACGGTAGACGATGGACCCCTTGGGGCTGAAGGCGGAATCGCTTCGGGAATTGTAATACTCCGGATAGCCGGCCGTCCCCACGGAATTGGCATAGCCGTCGAAGGTCTCCCACCAGTCTCCCCGAAAGCCTGCGTAGAGGGTCAGATTGTCGAGCAGGTTCACCTCGCCCTGGACGAAGACGGCATAGGTTTTACCCTTCCCCTTTGATTCGTAGGTCATGTTTGCCGTACTGCCGAGGTCGCCCCAATTCGTCATGGCGAATTCTTTCGTCTCCGCCGTATCGTATCTGAAGCTGCCGCCGACAATCAGCCGGTGTTTCTTGAGAACGGGGATGGTGAACTGCAGGTCCGCGTTGTACCCTTTGGAGGGTGTTTCCGCCTTGCTCCCCGGTCCATAGTATTGTGTGGCCGTCGAAGAGGAGTTCACCGAAACGTACCAGGCATCGTTCTGGTCGTTCAGTCCGAGGGACAACTTGCCCTCTACGGGTCCCAGGCGCTGCTCCCAGGTCAGGTTGTAGATATTCTGGGCCCGATGCCCGTAACCGGAAAGAAAGGACGCTTCCTTGACCCCTGTGTAAGAATAGACGGGAACGAAGGCGTTGTTGAGGAGATAGGTATGCGGGTTTTCCGCCGTGTAGTCGTAACTGGTGCGCAGGAACTGGACCAGCAGCCGGGATCCTGGTGAGAAGTCATAACGAAGCTTCGCCGTGCCGTGATAATCGCTCCAACCGTTGTCGCCGCGGTCCCCGATGAGGTAGCGCAGTTCCCCTTTGTTGCTGGTGGTGGGCCTCCAACCGGTGATCCCCGTGGTGGGACGAGTGGACACGACATTGTGGTCGGTGACATACCCGTCGGTCTGTTCACTGCCGAGGCTGATAAACCAGCGCCATTTGCCGACACGATCGCCGTAGGAAGCATAGGATCGCCAGAGATTCTCCGGCGCCTCTCCCCCGTGCCAGGCGGTGCCGAAGCCCGTTTTCAGGACGACTTCCCGTTTCTCGGGCCATTTCGTCAGGTACTGGACCACGCCGCCCATGGCATTGCCGCCGTAGAGACTGGAAAACGGCCCGCGGGCCACCTCGACCCGTTCCAGGTCCTCGGGAGCCAGACCGCCGAAATTGACCGTACCCACCCGAGGATCGTTGAGGGTGATGCCATCCAGCAGAATCAGGGTCCGCTTTTGATCCGGAATCCCGCGGAGGGTGACAGCCGCCTGGGTGTCCATGAAGCTCTTGCCGCGGCGATTGAAGACGCCGGGGGTTTCATTCACGGCCTGATCGAACGTTTTTACACCCCGCTTCTCCATTTCCTCCTTCTTGACGATGCTGACGGCAGCGGGTGATTGAGACGCCTCCTGCTCCATCCGCGTCGCCGTCACGACCACCTCCTCCAGGCGTACCGTCCCGGGCAGGGTGTCCTTGGCCGCATATGCCGGAATGGCCATCAAGAAAAGGGTAGCGATCCATCCCAGGCAGCCGATTGCGCGCGTCCAGCAGTACATGAACTTGAGGTCCTTTCCATGAGTTCGGGGGGGCAGTGCTACGTGTTACAGATCGGTGCCTAATAACACATGACCGTCACAAGTCAACCGGAATCGTGCCATCGAACCGGATACACCATTATTTTCTATATGTATTTCGTGTTAGTGATCCGGTGGAAGAAACTCCGTCTTCATCATCATGGTTTTGAGCATATGAGACGATGCGGAATACTATTTCGGGATTCAGAGAAGGCTACAGGGTTGGGAATGGATTGGTCAGTTCGGTACGGCATGGGAATTCTTGAAGATTCCATGAGGAGGAATCTTTCAGGAAAAACGAACGTTTTTTGTTTCCGAGGTCGAAGGGGTGGTCGTCGGTATGGTCACCGCCCGGATCGTCGTCTCGACGTCCATCGGCGGCTATTCGATCCTGCTGGTGGGCATGGATGTCTCCGCCGGTTTCCGCCGGCAGGGGATCGGATCGAAGCTCCTGGAACAGGTTCTCGCCTGGGGATCCGAACGCGTCGCGCGCCGCTTCCAGCTTGTCTCCGCCTCGGCATACGCCCGGGCATTCCTCTTTTACCGTCACGCAGGACTTCTGAAAAGTCGCGTGACGGCGTTTTATGGAAAACTGGACGTCATGAACCCGGATTTCTCTTAATCTGCCCGGACGGCCCCGTTCCGATTCACGCCCCGTTTGCTGACGGGGCCTTCTCTTTCCTAAGCCACTCCTTGTAATCCACCATCCGGGCGAGGGTCTTGACCGCGCGCTCCGGCGTCAGGAAGGCGATGCCTTTGAAGCGGCTGCCCGGTACCTCCCGAACGGTCCTGCTCTTCTCGTCGTCCAGGAATACGCCCAAGACCGGTTTCCCATATTGTTCCATCAGCCTGGCGCTGTAGGCGAAGAATTCCTCTTCCGCCCCGCTATACAGCTTCCGCCCCTCGTCGTAGAAGACCGGTTCAATGGCCTGCCCGGAGGCTCGGGCCGCATCGAGGGATTTGAGGACCATCCGGGTTCTCCCGACGACGCCCAGGTGAACGACGGCGTCGCATTGATCCCAGGCGATCAGGGCCTCCAGGATCTTCCCGGGCAGGGAGGGCTCGAATTCACCGACAAGGTCGACAGGGTTCTCACGGCTCCAGTAGGGCGGCAGGATCCCGTCGATCCGGGCGATGACGTCCGGGGTCAGGCTCGGCACCTGCAGGCCCATCTCGATGCACACATCCGTGGCTACCACGCCCCATCCGCCTCCCAGGGTCATGACGGCCACCCGCTTTCCGCGAGGCAGGGGCAGCGAGGAAAAGGCGGCGGACAGGTCCAGAAGATCCATCGGCTGGTCAACAAGAATCACTCCCGCCTGCCTGCAGGCCGTGTTGAAGATCCGGATGTTCGATGCCATGGCCCCCGTATGGCTTGCCGCCGCCCGGCTGCCCGCGTCGGTCCGGCCTCCCTTGAGGGCGACAATGGGCTTGTTCCCGGAGACCTGCCGGGCTGTCGAGAAGAACCGCCGCCCGTCCTTGATGCTCTCGATGTAAAGCACGACGGTCTTCGTGAGGTCGTCGTATTCGAACGTCCGCAGGTAGTCCTCGATGGTGATCATGGCCTCGTTGCCGGATCCACAAAAGGCCCGGATTCCGATTCCTTCCGTCTCTGCGAAATCAAGGAGCTGGATTCCCAGGTTGCCGGACTGGGAAACGAGGCTCACCGACCCGGGATTGGGCCAGCAGGAAGTCCCCGTACAGAAGAATTTCATGTGGGGATTGCAGATGCCCATCGTGTTGGGGCCAAGAATCGTGATCCCCGCCTCTCGAGCGGCCTTTACAAGCTCCGCCTCCGCCTGCCTGCCCTCGCCGCCCAGTTCGCCGAAGCCTGACGTGATCAGGAGCATGCGCCGGATTCCTTTGGCCTTGAACTCCGGGATCAGAGCGGGAACATGGGCCGCCGGGATCGTGACAATGCCGAGATCCACCTCGCCCGGTATCTCCATGACGTTCCGGAAGACGCTCCGGCCGGCAATCTTCCCGCCCTTCGGGTTCACCAGGTAAACCTCGCCCTCGTACCCGCCGGCCATGATGTTCGAGAAAAGCATGTTGCCCCATTTCCCGATCTGCGGCGAGGCCCCGATCAGGGCCACCGAACGGGGATAGAAGATTCTTTCCACCTCCCTGAGATCCGCCGGTTGGTGGGCGGCCGTTCCGGTGGGCCGCTCCCCGATGATGATGAGGGCATCGACCGCCGTTACCCGGCCGTCGGCTCCGACCACGAGGGGGTTGATATCGACTTCCCTGACGTCGGCCAGGTCCTCCGCCAGGCGGGACAGCCCGACGAGCGTACGGACGACCTCCTCTCTCCGGACCGCGGCTTCTCCCCGGAAAGGTCCAAGCAACTTCGAAGAGCGAAGCTCGTCAAGCATCAGTCCGGCCTCGTTTTCATCCAGGGGGGCGATGCGGAAGACGACGTCCCCCAGGGCCTCCGTAAGGATGCCGCCCAGTCCAAACATGATGACCGGACCGAACTGCGGGTCGCAGAACATGCCGGCCACGAATTCCCGGCGTCCCCGAATCATCGGCTGAACGAGATATCCCTCCAGGTCTTCCCCGGCCGATTTTTCAATGACCTTTGCCGCCGCCAGGACCTCCCGCCTGTTCCTGAGGTTCAGGCGGACCAGCCCCCGCTCCGTCTTGTGCGTCAGTCTCGCCCCCAATCCCTTGAGGACAACGGGGAATCCAAATTTTCCCGCCAGTTGAGCCGCTTCATCGGAATCGGCTGCAACCGATTCCTCGACAACGGGTATGCCGTAAGCACGCAGGACCTGCTTGGACTCAGCCTCTGTCAGGGCAGTCCGTCCTTCCTTCCTTGCCTTTTCGATCCGTGTTTTCTCCATTTCCTTCTCCTGCTTCCCCAAGTCGCCGGAATCCCGGCCTTTGCACGTGAAATTCATAATATGGGATGCATGCACAGGTTCGAGTGATGCAACAACATGCTTCCCTTGCAATCCAGCCTAACACCCATGTCTACACATTCAAGTCCCGTTTATCAATGAATCATCCGCGGTCACTGGTAACATCTCAGAAAAAATAGATATTCATTCCAGTGGCATCATTCTGGTCATTTAGTAACCGCGGTTAGTCTTCAAAGCAAAAAAAACGGCATCATTCTCTGTCAGAAGACATGCTCATAGCCATCCCCTTGCATTCGCATCTGTCCGTTACGCTTCACCCGGCATCCCTGATGATCCGGAAGCCTTTGTCCATTTCCGTATACACTATGGGACAAGCCTTGTCTTTTGCAATCGGAATTTGTCTGAAAACCATTTGGACGACAGGAAGATCCATTCCGATCACGGAGCATGCGTTACGGAGACAGGCGCTCGGACCTCCTCTTCGTTCAGCTCGACCCTCTCGGTCCGGGGGAGTCTTTGCGCCGGGTCTTCTTCCATCGGCAACGCTTTTCTACCGTTCGCTGTCTCTACTTGATGATCACGATCGATGTGTCCTTATCCGTTTATCTTCTCTTTCCGTTTTTCTTCTAAAATGCCGATCAAAGGCCCTCCGTCACGCCAGACCCGGCATGTGTTCATCAGAAAATGGAAATTCTCCAGCAGGAAACCGGGAATTTTATGATCGCAGTACGCTCCGTATCCCTGCATGACGGAAGGCCCCATGGATGTCAACAGGGCCACAAGATGGTTGCATCCCTTGATGCCGCCGCCGATGTCTTTCACCTTCGCCGTAAATCCACTCGCAACTTTCAACCCTTTTGCCTCTTCCAGGCAATGGATGGTCTCCAGGCAGTCACCGCGCGGAATTACCGGCATTTCAACCTGCAGGTCCTCGATCTCAAGACTCTTCTTGTTCACAAGCAGGGAAACGATCATCTGGTGCAGGATACCGGGCGTTCTCTCTTCACCCGTTGCCATGCGAAATTCCTTGTGCCGGAAATCCGTCAGGGTACCCTCGACAACAAATCTCGTATCGTCGTAATCGTACGTATTCATTTCGATATTTCTTGTGTGGTAGTTTTCGCCTCTCGGTTTGCCGAAAACAGACATCTTTCTTCGCCTCCCGAAATGTCAAATGGATCGATCCGGCGCATTGAATCCCGCTTCAGATCCGCCCTCCACTGCCGGCCCGTCTTCACCTTTTTATGAATCAACAAAAAACCGCATCATCACAGACTGCCTTTCCCGGTAAAGAACTGGCAGTCCATTCCGGAATGAGCATACATCTCCCGTGAAGGCATGAGACGTGACTTGAAACCCGCCGCGCGGCAGCCGTATGGGAAGCCGGCTTCGTGGGTGATATAGAAGTGGGCACAGACCAGGCAGTTGATCTCCTGATGCTCCCTGTCCCGCGTTCGATCGGAATCCGTCTCCTTGGTCATTCTGCGTAATTCTTCACGGTTTGCGTCCGGCCTCTGATTCTGCCGTCTCTCTGCAGCAATGGATTTCCGACACATCGATCCTCACGGAAACCGCGATCACTATACTTTGCAGAATGCACATGTCAAGTTCCCGACGTTGCAACCACAGGCCATAAAACCCGGACAGGAACCCTGACGCTCCTTCCGCACCAAGGATTTGTGGCTTCTTTCCTCTCGGTCGTCTTCCATCGAGATGATGTCGGTCAGCCTCTGCGACGTTGGCCGTTTCCATGGAATGGGCGGATGGTAGTGCCGGAACCGCAAGAAAGGGGGGGGGAGGGAGCCGCTCTGCCTGACGCCGGCCCCCTCCAAGGAGGGCTTAATAATTCACGTTGGCAATGCCTTTGAGACCCAGGATCTGACGGGCCTCGTCCGAGGTCGCCGGTTCGATGCCGAGCTCCTTGGTGACCCGGACCATCTTGGCCACCTGCTCGGCGTTGCTCTTAGCCATCCGGCCCTTCTCCAGCCACAGGTTGTCCTCCAGGCCCACCCGGCAGTTCCCGCCGAGAAGCAGCGATTGCGTGCAGATGGGAACCTGCGCCCGGCCGGCCACGCACACGGAGAACTCGAACTCCTTGATGTGCCTCTTCGCATGCTCCACCAGGAACATCAGGTTCTCGGGGCTCGCCGAGAGCCCGCCCAGGATGCCCAGGACAAACTGGATATAAACGGGCGGCTTGATGTAGCCGGCCTGGATCAGGAAGGCCACGTTGTTCACCATGCCCGCGTCGTAGATCTCGAACTCGGGCTTCGTGTTGTTCTCGTTGAAGACCCCGCAGTACTCACGAAGGGTCTT
>CAZXMK010000071.1:3765-11418 GCA_964641935.1 uncultured Syntrophaceae bacterium | reverse complement strand
TTCACACGGTAGAAGTCACTGGTTCAAATCCAGTACCGCCTACCATGAACGTCAAGGGGTTACGGGTCATGCCGTAACCCCTTTTTTCATGCCTGCTACCATCCGCCATCAATGGGCCATGGAATTGAATCCGGGTGATCTTCGTACCTCTCAACGCTTCAGTGTGCGTCTTATATGAATCCGTTTCCTTTCAAAGTCAACGTCTGCCTATACAATCCCGAGATTTCACCCTGTAGAGACCGGCATGATCGCTGTCAGGAATGGTGGCCGGGATTTCTGGTCGATCAATTCCTTTCTGCACCGGGCGGACTTTTTGCGTCTCCTGATCCCCTCGGCCGGTGACAGCTTTTTCTCTACCGACACCGAAGCCTGATCCTGCAGCACCTCCGACCGCTCTTGACTCTGTTCGTCCATACTGAACCCCCTTAAACGAAAAGAGTCGTCGGATGTGCTTAGGCTTTGTACAAGCCATCCGGTCCTTATGAATTACGGCATCGACGAGATGAGTAACTTCTAATTTCTCTTCTGGTATTTTGCTAATATTTATTATCCTTGACCATTTTCATTTTGTATGTAACATTTTCGCGCCTTTCAGTAGTTGCCGGAGAAACCAAATTTTTACCTTATGGATTCAAATTATTCTAACTTTTGGGGGTTATAACCAATGAAACGCACATTTTTTTTAATGTTCATAACATTAGCTTTTTCCTTTATAGCCTCATGCGCAACTATTCAACAGCCAGAAGTCCGTCAAGTTGATAACAGACCAATAATAAGCAAAACAATAGTGGAATCAAATTATGGCTCCAAGAAAGGGTTAAAAAGAAAGGTTGCGATTGCCCGATTTACAAATGAAACAAAATATGGTCAAAGTTTTTTTATTGATGAAAATAAAGATAGGATAGGTAAGCAAGCTGTTGATATTCTCTCTGCAAAGCTTCTTCAAACCGACAAATTTATTATGCTTGAAAGAGCCGATCTAGACAAAATCCAAAAGGAATTGTCAATCGGCAAGATGGCTCCTTTAAGAAACATGGCTGATTATCTTATTGTCGGTTCAATCACTGAGTTTGGAAGAAAAGATACAAGTGATGTTGGTGTTTTCAGCAGAGTAAAGAAACAAACTGCCTTTGCAAAAGTTCACGTGAGATTAATTGATGTTTCAACTGCACAAATTATTTATTCCGAATATGGAGAGGGAACATCATTTTCTGAAGCAGGTACGGTAATGGGAGTTGGTTCAAGAGCGGGCTACGACTCATCCCTGAACGATAAAGCACTTGACGCAGCCATAACCAATCTTGCATCAAGAATCATCGAAAATTTACTTCATAAACCTTGGAGAGCTTATATAGTGGGCTACGAGGATGGTTATGTGATTATATCTGGAGGTAAATCACAAAACATTGCATCGGGAAATCTTTTCGACATTATCTCGGAAGGAAAGAAAGTTAAGAATCCACAGACGAATATGTTTATAACATTACCTGGGAAGAAAATTGCAACAATCAAAGTTAAACAATGTTTAGGAAATACTCCTGAAGATGAAGTTTCTTTATGTGAAATAATAGACGGAAAGGAAAATTTATCTAAATATATTGCAATTAAAGACTTTTCAAATCTCTATATAAATGAGTCAAGATAGGGGGAAACTATGAAAGTGAGAATAATTACAATTATATTGTTATTAATGGCTTTATTGGTTGCTAGCTGTGGTTATAAAGAAGGAGTTATACAACCATCTCCGAAGAGTTATTTGTGGTTTACAGGTAACATAGAAAATGCCGATGTCTATATTGATGATAGCAACCTATTTAAACTGGACCAGTATGTAAAGGATCCGGCCTCTGGGGAGAATAGGGCTCCAAGCAGATCGGTTCATTATCAACTTGCGCCAGGAAAACATACAGTAGTCATTAAAAAAGAAAATAAAATCGTCGTTAACAGAGTGCTCATCCTTGGGGAGGGAATGACAACGGAGATTGAGATCCCATGAAGATAAAAGATTTCTTGTGTATTTTATTTGTTACATTTTTCCTTCTTTATTCAGTTGGATGCGCTCCAAGAGCTCGCATGTATTATTGGGGAGACTATTCACGATCACTCTATAAATTAAAGAAAGAACCTAATGATGAGAATCTCATTAAACACAAGCAAGAATTGGAAAATATTATTGAGAACTCAAAATCGATGACCCTGCGAGTGCCACCTGGTGTCTATGCTGAATTGGGTTATATCTATTTCAAACAGAACAATGACAAATTAGCCTTTCAATACTTTAACATGGAGGAGACAATATATCCGGAATCAAAGATCCTAATGATAAGGTGTAAGCAGGCTATCGAACTCAGACAAAAGAAAGAAAGTACGGCTAATAAGGAATCCACTTCCCAAACTTCGATAAAAAATGAGTCATCAGAATCTGGGATAAAAAATGAAAAAATACCGTAAATGGATATGCAGTGTAATATTAATGCTGTTATTATCAATTGTGGTGTCAATTTGTGGATGCGCTCCTAAAATGACAACGAAAGTTAAGGCATATCCTTTAATGTATGAAGAGCAACCATCTTCAATATTAATATTGCCGCCAATTAATGAATCTACGGCTGCAGAGGCTAAGGAATATTATTCTACAACAATAGAAGAGCCAATATCTTATTGGGGTTATTATATTTTCCCGTACGAAGTAACTAGTGATCTATTAAAAATGGAAGGAATTTATGATGCCGAATTACTCAAGAATATACCATTATCGAAATTCAGAGAGTATTTCGGAGCTGATGCTGTTTTATTTACAACCATTAAAAAATGGGATCTTGCTTATTTAGTGATAGCTGCAAATCTTACGGTCTCAATTGATTGTGAAATCAAATCAACAAAGACAGACCAGACATTATGGAAATATAATGGGACCGTGGTTGTGGATCTGTCTGGTGGAAATACCGGTGGTGGTATTGCAGGGCTTATAGCAAAAGCGATTATTACTGCGATCCAATCTGCTGCTGCTGATTATGTGCCACACGCAAGGACCGCAACAGTAAGAGCACTTCATTCTCTGCCTTTTGGAAAATATAATGCGCGTTATATGCAGGACAAGGAATTCCAATTTATAGAAAGGGGAATTCAGCAATAATTCAAGGACCCGACTTGTATTTCTCCTTGTCGGGTCTACCTTTTTTCATATAATCAAAATTAACAGTTGATGAATAGGGCCTTTTTGTCAGGTTCCCTTCCTCAGGTTGTATTTGATCATCTTGAGCTGCAGCCCCTTGCGGCTCATTCCCAGTTCCTGGGCCGCCCGGGTGACGTTGTATCCGCAGGATTCCAGAACCTCGAGGATCATCTGCCGCTCGATCTCCTCGGACTGCTCCTTGATGAGCTTCTTGATCGGCTCCTTCTGGTCGCCCCTTCCGGGGACCACGGCCTCCTGGGCGGCTGATTTCAGCTCGGGAGGCAGGTGCTCCGCGGCGAGGACATCCCTGGAAGACATGAGCACGAGCCGCTCCATGACGTTCTCCATTTCCCGAACGTTTCCCGGCCAGTCATAGCGACGGAAGACGTCCAGGAGCGCGCTGTCCGCTTCCTGGACGGTCCGCTCGAGCTTGCGGTTGAACTTCTGGATGAAGAAATCCACCAGGGCGGGAATGTCCTCCCGGCGCTCCCTAAGCGGCGGGATCCAGATCGGAAAGACGTTCAGGCGGTAGTAGAGGTCCTCCCGGAAGCGGCCCTCCTTCACCTCCTGCTGGAGGTTCCGGTTCGTCGCGGCGATCAGCCGGACGTCCACCTTGATGGTCCGGAGTCCGCCCACCCGCTCGAATTCCTGCTCCTGGATCACCCGCAGGATCTTGACCTGCATGTCCCGGGAGAGCTCGCCGATCTCGTCCAGGAACAGGGTTCCCTTGTGGGCCAGCTCGAATCGCCCGGGCTTGCTCACCACGGCCCCCGTGAAGGAGCCCTTTTCATGGCCGAACAGCTCGCTCTCCATGAGGTTTTCCGGGATGGCGGCGCAGTTGATCTTCAGGAAGGGGTTGGCTTTCCGGGTGCTGTTCAGGTGGATCGCCTGGGCGGCCAGCTCCTTGCCCGTGCCGGTCTCCCCGGTGATCAGGACCGTCGTCGTCGTCGGGGCGACGCGGCGGATCGTCTCGAACAGCTCCGTCATGGCCTCCCCCCGGCCGATGATGCCCCCGTGGTCCATTTCCCCCGGTCCGGGAACGATCTCGCTGTCGTCCAGGGTCTTGGTCTGGATCGCCTTCCGGATCACGTTCTTGATCTCGTCCTGCTCGAAAGGCTTCGTGATGTAGTCGAAAGCGCCCTTTTTGAGGGCATCCACGGCCGTCGCAATCGTGCCGTAGGCGGTGATCATGATGACCGGCAGGCTCGGCTGTTCCTGGCGGATCGCGTCGAGCAGGCCCATCCCGTCCAGCTTCGGCATCTTCAGGTCCGTGACGACCGCCGAGACCTCCTCTCTCTTGAGAACCTTCAGCGCCTCCTGGCCGTCCGCGGCGAGGAGGACGTCGAGGCCTTCCTTCTTCAGCATGGCCTGCAGGACCAGCCGCATGTTCAGTTCATCGTCCACAACGAGAATTCTGTGCATTGCACAACCTTTCCAGAGGGGCGGCCGGCCGGAGCGGGGCCGCCTCCCGTAACGTGTCCGGGCTTACGAGGGAAGGCCGACCCGGATGATGAAGATGCTTCCCCGGCCCGGGAGCGACTTGGCCCGGATGTGGCCGCCGTGCCCCCGCATGATCCGCTGGCAGATGGCCAGCCCGAGGCCGACCCCCCGCTCCTTGGTCGTGAAGAACGGCTTGAAGATGTTTTTCATGTCCTCCCGGCGGATTCCGGGTCCCGTGTCCCGGATCGTGATGGCCACCGTGTCACCCTCGTCGCTTTCGATGCGCCGGGTGCGCAGTGTCAGGGTGCCACCCTCCGGCATCGCTTCGATGGCGTTCATGGCGATATTGAGGATGACCTGGACCAGCTGCTCCGGATCGGCGTTGACCACCGGCAGCTCGGGGCGGAGGTCCGTCTGGATCGTGATCTTTTCGGACAGGATGTTGGCCCGGATGACGTCCACGGCCCGCTCGACGACGCGGTTGATGTCCTGGGGTTTCAGGTCGGGCTGGTAGGGGCGGGCGAAATTGAGGAATTGCGATACGACCCGGTTCAGCCGGTTGACTTCCTCGATGATGACGTCCACCAGCTTCAGGTTCTCCTCCGAGTTGACCTCCGAGCGCAGGTACTGGGCGGCGCCCTTGATGGACCCCAGGGGGTTCCGGATCTCGTGGGCGAAGACGGGGGCCATCTCCTCCAGGAGGAGGGACTTCTCCCGCTCGAGCTTTTCGTCGAAGGCGAAGAGGGACCGCAGCAGCTCCCGGCTGTGCGGAAACAGGAGCGCGAAGAGCTTTTTCAGGATCTCCCGGAGGGGCTCGATGGCGATGACAATGAGGAAACTGGCCACCATCAGGTGGGTGAAGGGCGGGGTCGTTTCCGCGGAGAACAGCCTCAGGATCGCCCAGGCCATCAGGGTGAGCGTGATCGTGATGATCGCCAGGAACAGCGTCCGGGCCATGATCTCCCGGAGCTCCGCCATCTGGGGATGGGTGACGAACATCAGGACGAAGTAGAGCAGGATGGCGATGAAGATGTTGGAGAGAGGCGGGAACGCTCCGTGGAGGTGCTGGAACAGGTCCGCCAGGCTCAGGAGAAACGCGGCCGTGCAGGCCAGTGTCAGGTAGAGGAAACGCTTCTTCTCCGGTCCCGCCATGCGGCGGAGGGTGAAAAGGATCAGGGCCGCCAGGCAGACCAGCAGGATCCCGATGACGTAGATTTCCAGGGCCAGAGTGAAGGAGTAGCGCTCGCGGAACGGCGTGAAGGACGCCGCGCCGAGGGCGATGCTGACCAGGGCCGTCACGGCCGCGTCCCGTCGGCGCAGGACGCGACGGTCCTTCACCAGGTTCTGAAAGAAGGCCACCGCCAGGGGCGGAATTCCCAGGAGTCCCAGAAAGGAGAACGCGTTCCAGAATTCGGCCGGGGTCACCTGCCCGAAGAACTGGCCCCACTTGTGCAGAAAGACCGTGAAACAGAGGGCCGCGAAGGACAGGAGGATCGGTCCCCTGTCTTTACGAAGGAGTATGGAGATGCTGATAATCAGCGAAACGGCTGCCAGAGTGAATATTTCCATGGTCGCAGGGATATCCGCCGGGGAACCCGGCATCCGGGAGCATGATAGGTGCAAATGGGGGATGACGTCAAGGCGGAGGACGAACCCGCCCGCGTTCGCGGGCTGCCGGGACGCCCCGACCGTGCGGATGGGAAACGATACCCCGCCGCTGCCGTGGGAAGGAGACGCCCGGGAGAGGCGTACAGTTCGGCGGCGGCGGGGTCGTGATTACCTTCAGGCCCTCTCGGCTCCCTCGCCCGGAATGGCGTAACGGAAGCAGCTGTCGGACTGGTAGAACAGGCTGAACCGCTCGATTTTCCTGGGCTCCGCGATCTTCTTGGCCCGGACCTTCACCTGGATCGGCATCATGCTGAGCTCCATGTCGCCGAAATAGAGGTTGTCCAGGCTGAACCAGCCGTACATGACCGGAGCCTCGCCTTCTTCCATCGCCTGGCTGTCGGCCCGCCACAACTGCTCGATGCCGGTGTCGGGTTCCGCGTAGTAGAAGACGCCGTCATTCTCCACCCGGGTGGAGATCCGCTCCCGCCTCTCGACCGGTCTGGACGCTGCGCTTCCGGCCACTCTTTTCTTACTCATGACACCCTCCTTGGTTTGAAGCATGGTTTGGAGATGCAAAATTCCCTTTGCCTTTTTCCGTACAGGATCCGTGCCAAGGCCGCCGATGCCGGTGCTGTTTTGTAACTGTCGGGATTGCCGCCGCTATTCATGAGGCCGGCGTTCGGATCCGGGCGATTTCCCGGCCCCCGGTGCGTAAAACATTACGCGGTGCGTACGGGAGTGCGCAGGATCGGCGCGGCTGGCGCGGGCCTCCCGGCTACTCCGGAATCGTTCACTTCCCGCGGTGAAAGCGGCCGGATGCTCGGCATTCGCGGCGCCGCCGTCCGGGTGGTGAAGGACGGGCAGGCCATGTCCGTGGCTCCCGCTTCCGCCGATGGGCCTCCCGATTTTCCCCTGTGAGAACGGTTTGTTCGCCGCCGCCGCCGCCCATGCTGACCCGTGCTGGCATGGATGGTGCTTTGGGGGCGGTCAGATTCATCCCGATGGAGGTTGCCGAGATGCGGGATTCATGCATCGCCGTTGTATTTCCCGGACAGGGGTGCCAGCGGCCCGGAATGGGCCGGGACTTTCACGAGGCCTTTGCCGTCAGCCGTCAGGCTTTCGAAGAGGCGTCGGACGCCCTGGGGTGGGATGTGGCGGCCCTGTGCTTTGCCGATGACGACCGGATTCACAGGACGGAGTACACGCAACCCTGCATCCTCACGACGGAGACGGCGATGTTCCGGGCCTTCCGGGAGCTGACCGGTCTGGACCCCGCTCTGTTCGCGGGCCACAGCCTTGGCGAATTCACTGCTCTCGTGGCGGCGGGCGTGCTCTCGCTGTCCGATGCCGTCCGGATCGTCCGGGAGCGGGGGCGGCTGATGCAGGAGGCCGTGCCGGAGGGCGGCGCCATGGTGGCCGTCATCGCGGGC
>CAZXMK010000071.1:0-3665 GCA_964641935.1 uncultured Syntrophaceae bacterium | reverse complement strand
GCTGATGCAGGAGGCCGTGCCGGAGGGCGGCGCCATGGTGGCCGTCATCGCGGGCGCCCTGGATCCCGAAGCCGTCCGGCGGGACCTGGAAGGGCTCCCGGTGGACGTGGCGAACGTGAACTCTCCACGGCAGATCGTGCTGAGCGGACTGAGGGAAGGGGTCGAGGAAGCCGTCGCGCGCCTCCGGAATTCGCTGGACGACGGTGAGAACTGCCGGTTTGTGCCCCTGACGGTGAGCGCCCCCTTTCACAGCCGCTTCATGAGATCCGCGGAGGCCCCCCTCGAAAGCGCCCTGCGGGAGGTCCTGTCCCGGATGGCTCCGGAAGCGGCGCCGCGCGTGGCCTCGAATGCCGGGGGCGGCTTTCACGAGGCCTGCGGCGACGCGGTGATCCGGAACCTGGTGCGGCAGGTGAGCGGCACGGTCCGGTGGGTGGACAACATGCAGGCCGTGGCGTCTCGGGCGGACTCGATTTTCGAGATCGGGCCGGGGAGGCCGCTCCGCGACTTTTTTCGGGCCCTGGAAGTAGGATGCACGTCCGTTTCCACGCTCTCAGCGGCCCGGCGGCTCTGCGGGGCGGAGGGGAGTGTCCCCGGGCGGCAGCTTGCCGCAATGTCATGAAAAAGCCGGGCAACCGGAAGAATAGAAGCAAGGAGCAACATGGACTTCAACCTTGACGACAACCAGCAGATGCTCGTGGAATCGGTCCGCCGCTTCGTCCGGAGCGAGATCCTCCCGGGGATCCTCGAGAGGGAGCGGAAGGACGCCTTTCCTCAGGACATCATCCGCAAAATCTGGAACATGGGCATCATGAACCTGACCGTTCCCCCGTCCGTCGGAGGGAGCGGCGTGGACGTCCTCACGGGCGCACTCATCATCCGCGAACTCGCCTGCGGCGACGCGGGCATCGCCACGTCGGCCATGTGCAACGACCTGGCCAACGCCGTCATCGCTTTTCACGGGAGCCCGGAGCAGCAGGAGCGCTTCCTCGGCCCCTTTGTCGGGGCGCCCCTGCTCGCGTCCTTCTGCCTCACGGAGCCCGGCGCCGGCTCGGACAACTCGGCCATGACGACGTTCATCCGCAGGGAGGATAGCGGCAACTACCGCCTCAACGGCACCAAGTGCTTCATCACCAACGCGTCCCACGCCTCCCAGTTCACGGTCTTCTGCAAACTGGAGAAGCCCGCCGGGCGGTTCCTGTCCTGCGTGATCGTACCGCTCCCGGAGGTGCCGGGGGAGGAGGACGGCGGGACACCGGAGCGGCGGGAGATCGACTTTCCGGGAGGGGGCCGCGTCACCGTCGGGAAGCCCGAGGACAAGCTGGGCATCCGGCTGTCGAACACGGCGTCCGTCACGTTCGAGGACGTGGTCGTCCGGCCGGACCAGGTGATCGGGGACCGGAGGCTCGGCTTTTCCTACGTCGTCGACGTCCTGGATTATGCCCGGCCGATGGTGGCGGCCATCGCCCTCGGGACGGCTCGCCGCGCCCTCGATCTGACCCTGGCCTACACGCGGGAGCGCAAGCAGTTCGGCAGCCGCATCTGCGACCTCCCGGTGGCCCGGGAGACCCTGGTTGCCATGTGGAAGAAGACGGAGCTGGCGGAGCTGGCCCTCCTGAAGGCCGCCGCAAAAGTCCAGGAGCGGGCGTCCGACCGGGGTCTCTACGCCTCCCTGGCGAAGAACACGGCGGCGGAGGCGGCCCTCTATTGCTCCGCCGAGGGCCTGCACCTGCACGGCGGCTACGGGTTCACGAACGAATATGAGATCGCCAAGCTCGCCCGGGACGCCCACATCCTCGACATCTACGAGGGCGTCCGGGAGGTGCAGCACATGATCATGGGCCGGGAGATCGTCTGATGCCTCTGTACCTGCACGGCCTGGGACATTTTCACCCGGAGAACGAGATCACGAACCGGTTCCTGGAGGAGCTGGACATCGGCACGACGGAGGAGTGGATCCTGGAGCGTGTGGGAATCCGCTCCCGGCGGACGATCCTGCCGCTGGACTACATCCGCGACACGAAGAACCGGGACATCCGGGAGGCCTACGAGGCCACGCCCTTCGGAAACGCCCGGACGGGGGCCCTGGCGGCCCGGATGGCCATCGAGCGGGCCGGGATCGCGCCCGGGGACATCGGCCTGGTGATCTCCGGCGGATCCGCCCCGGACTCCCTCACCCCGGCGGAGGCGGCGAGCATCGCCGGCGTGCTGGGAATCGACGCCCCCTGCTTCGACCTCAACTCCGCCTGCACGAGCTTCGGCATGCAGGCGGCCTTCGTCTCCCGCATGGATCCCGGACAGATGCCCGATTACATCCTCCTGGTCAACCCGGAGAACCTGACGCGCTCCGTCGACTACTCGGACCGGGCCACGGCCGTCCTGTTCGGGGACGGGAGCGCCGCTGCCGTTCTCTCCGCGAGCATTCCGTCAAGGATTGTCATCGAGGGCTGCGAGTCCTTCTCGAAGCCCTCGGCCTGGGAAAAGGTGAGCATTCCCCGGACGGGCCACTTCACCCAGGACGGGAACGCCGTCCAGGGATTCGCCATCCGCCGGACCACGGAGTCCCTCCAGGGCCTGCGCCGCGAAGGGGCGGAGAACGGCGGCCGCCTGCTCTTCATCGGCCACCAGGCCAACCTGGGGATGCTGCAGACCGTATGCGCCCGGGCGGGAATCCGGGAGGACGACCACTGGCACAACGTGGAATGTTTCGGAAACACCGGCGCGGCGGGGGCGCCGTCGGTCCTCAGCCAGCGCTGGGGCGACCTCCGGCCAGGGGACCGGGTGGCCGTGGCGCTGGTGGGTGCCGGCCTGAGCTGGACTTCCATGGAGCTGCACGTGAGGGGGACCGCATGACCTATCGGGAATTCATGGAACGGAGCCGCTTCGACCCGGAGCACCTGCTGGCTTTCGCCCACGGCAGCCTGGTGGAGGACCCGCCGGCGGGATTCGAAGCCCGCCTGCCCGCCCCGCCGTTTCTCATGGTGGACCGCGTCCTCTCCATCACGGCCGGCGGCCGCGGGGGGCGCATCGTGGCAGAGCAGGACATCCGCCCGGACGCCTGGTACTTCCAGTGCCACTTCCGGAACGACCCGGTGCAGCCGGGCTGCCTTGGCGTGGACGCGATCTGGCAACTCCTGGGATTCTACTGCGTCTGGCGCGGCGGCCTGGGGTCCGGCCGGGCCCTGGGGTGCGGAGAGATCGACTTCGGCGGCCAGATCCGGCCCTACAGTCGCCTGGTCCGCTACGAGATTGACGTAAAGCGCTTCTCCCGGCTCAAGGAGTCGGAGGCGAGCATCGTGATCGGGGACGGAACCGTTTTCGTGGACGGGGAGCCGGTCTACCGGGTCGCCGGCGCGCGGACGGGACTGTTCCGGGACATTGCCTATCGGGACTATCCGCATCGCTCCGCCCGATCGGCGGGGGGAGCGGCCAAAGGAGGTGCTTTATGAACATGAACGGAAAACCGGTGGCCATCGTCACCGGTGGCGGGACGGGCATCGGGGCGGCCTGCTGCCGTGCCCTGGCCGCAGACGGTTTCTGCGTGGGGGTTCACTACCGCAGCAGCATCGCCCCGGCGATGCAGCTCCTCGAGGAGATGGGCGACGGCTTTCTACTCCACGCCGACCTGGCCGACCCGGAGCAGGTGGAGGCCATGGTCCAGAAAATCA
>CAZXMK010000070.1:0-11426 GCA_964641935.1 uncultured Syntrophaceae bacterium | reverse complement strand
GCGGAGCGAGACGATGCAGGGTCGAAAAAACGCTTCTGAGCGCGAGGGAAGCCCTGCTCCCACATACCCACCCCATCCGCGCCTGATTTTCTTAAAAAAAGAGAAAAAAGGAAGAGGAACGGATTTCAAATCCGATGCTTTTTGCTTTCCTGCTGCCTATGCCTTGGGCGTCCAGTAGGCGCAGTCGCGCGTGGCGTCGGTGATGACGTGGTCGACGAAGCGGGCGAAGCGCCAGCAATGCTCGCGGGAGCCCTCGGCCTCGGCCTCGAAGTACAGGCAGGCGATGCATGTCGATTTGGTTTCCTCTTGCCTTTCCATGGTTTCCACTCCTTTGAAGGATGGATGAATGAACACGGGAAAAGTTGATGGTACCTCGAGTGGCACGGGATCAGGGCAACGCCGCAGGAGACCCCGTTTCAACCGCCCGGGCTAATGCCGGGTGCGTGTCAGGAGCGACCCGATCACCCGCTCCAGGTGGTCCAGGGTGTTGCACTCCCGGGCATCGTGGCAGTACGGCAGGAAGCGCTTCATCTCCGAGTCGCCGGTGCCCCAGAAGGGACGCGGTTCCGGGTTCAGCCAGACGAGCCGCCGGCACCGCTGGTAGATCTCACGGAGAATGTGGGCGTCCGGGTCGGCGTTGTTGTTACGCCCGTCCCCGAGAAACAGGACGGTCGTCCGTCTGGTTACCGCATCCATGTATTGCTGCCGGAAGTCTTTCAGAGACCGGGCGTAGTCCGTCAAGCCCATGACGATCGGCAGGTCCGTCCCCTGCTGGAGGCGGTCCACGGCCACCTCCACGGGGTACCACTCGAAGACGTCCGACACCTCCACCAGGTTCGAGCAGAAGACGAAGGTGCGGATGCGGAGGATCTCCTCGTTGAGACCGTAGAGGAACAGGAGAAAGAAGCGGACGAGCCGCATCATGGACCGGCTGATGTCACAGATCACCATCACGTCGGGCCGGTTCAGCTTCCGCTCCTTCCACTTCGGGTCGAAGAGAAAGCCCCCGTAGGGCACGTTGCGCCGGAGGGTCCGCTTGAAGTCCAGGTGGCCCCGCCGGGCCGCCTTCCGCCGGCGCGAGTGGATGTCGTTGAGGCGCTTCACGAGGCGGCGGATCAGTTCTCCCATCTTCTCGAAGTGGCGTTGCTCAAGGTGGGAGAGGCGGGTCTTCCGCAGGGCGTCCTCCAGGTACTGGTTGACAAGGCCTTGACCGTAGAGGTCGAGCTGCTGCTCCACATACCGCCGGACACTCTCCGTGAGCTCCCGGCGGGCCGCCTGGAGAGCGTCGGCCTGGTCCAGGGATACACCGTTGCCGGCCCCCGAGAGGGTGCGGATCGTTCCGTCGAGCCCCTCGATCCCCAGCGCATTGAGGATGCGGACGGTGTAGAGGCTCCGCTGCGTCGGCAGGCGGATAGCCCGGATTCCGGCCTGCCGGGACGCTTCCTGGAGGGCCGCCGTGAGGGCCGCTTGGTCACCCCGAAGGAGCATCCGGCCGAGGGGATCCGCCGGGAGCGGCGCATCGCTGTCCGTGCGTTCCGGGGCGGCGGCGGTGCAGGGGTAGTCACTGAAGTAGCGGTCGAAGGTATCGGAGAACAACGCCTTCTCGCGCCCGGACTTGGCCAGGGCGGCTCCGAGGGAATCCTTCAGGAGCAGGCGGTTTCCGTACCCCACCAGTGTGGCGGCGGCACAGGCGTCCAGGGTCTCGGCGACGGAAATCCGCACTCCCGCCAGCCGCAGGGCCGTGACGAAGTCCTCCAGCACCCGGTCCATCGGATCAGCCCGCGTCGTTGCGCAGGAGAAGCGGGGCAAGCTGCGGCATCCGCTCCTCCACGGCCTGCACGTCGTCCTGGTACTTCAGGAAGACGTGAAGGGTGTCGCGTACCACCTCCGTGGTGAGGCGCTCCGCGTGGAGCAGAACGACCACCCGCGCCCAGTCTATGGTCTCGCTGATGGAAGGGGCCTTTTTCAGGTCCAGGCCCCGGATCTCCTGGATGAACGAGACCAACTGCTTCTCCAGCTTCTCCGGCAGGTCCGGGACGCGGCTGCGGACGATCCGGCGCTCCAGGGCGGCGTCGGGGAAGGGGATGAAGAGGTGGAGGCAGCGCCGCTTCAGGGCCTCGCTCAACTCCCGGGTGTTGTTGCTGGTGAGGAAGACAAAGGGGCGGGACACCGCGGAGACCGTGCCGATCTCCGGGATGGACACCTGGTAGTCCGAGAGGATCTCCAGGAGGAAGGCCTCGAACTCCTCGTCGGCCTTGTCGATCTCGTCCACCAGGAGGACCGCGCCGTCGGGGTGCTCCAGGGCCTTCAGGAGCGGCCGCGGCTCCAGGAAGTGGCGCGAAAAGAAGATGTCGTCGTACCGGTGAAGCTTGTCGATGGCCGCCGCGAAGCCGTTGTCCCGGGAAACGATCTCGTCGAGCTTGTCCTTCAGGAGCTGCGTGTAGAGGAGCTGCTTGCCGTATTTCCACTCGTAAAGCGCCTTTGCCTCGTCAAGCCCCTCGTAGCACTGGAGGCGGATCAGCGGGAGATCCAGGAAGGCGGCGGCCGTCTTGGCCAGCTCCGTCTTGCCGACGCCGGCGGGGCCCTCCACGAGGATCGGTTTCCCCAGGTGCCAGGCAAGGTACACCGTCGTGGCGATTGCGCGGTCGGCGATGTAGCCGGTCCCTCGGAATCCCTGCTGGACCGCCTCCCAGGAGGCAATCCGGTTCTGCCGGTCTTCGTTCATGATTTCCTTTCCGCCCATTCGCATTTCCGTCACTTCGGGTTCCGGATGAAATCGAGCCCCGCCTTTTTCAAGCGCAGCGTGAGCACGTTGCGTCCCACCGAAAGGGCCATGCGATTGTCCGAGGCCCAGCCGGCCAGGTCGCCGTCGGAGGCGAATCCCCCCTGGGAAGCCAGGTCGTCCAGGAGGAACTGGCAGTGGTCCGCCATCTCGCGGAAGGTGAAGAGCAGGGAGAAGAGGGGGCGCGCGGGATCGGGATGGTCGAGAAGCCAGGCCGCCTCCCGCGCCAGGATCCGGATCATGTCCAACTGGGCCGAGAGCCTTCCCAGGTCGGCGCGGATCTCTTCGCCCAGCTCGGTTACGTTCCGGAAGAGCGCGGAAAGGAGACGGGCCTGGCGGAACAGGATGCCCGTGACGGGGCCCATGAGCAGGGTGTCCTCGATCTCCCGGAACGGAAACGCCAGGCGCCGGTAGGCATCGGTCGTTTCCCCCAGGGCGGCCTCGGGCGGGACGAGACAGTCCTTCAGGATGATGCCGCCGTGTGGAGAAGGGTGAAGCGCCTTCAGGTCCGCCGGCTCGGTCCGGGTCAGTCCCGGGGCGTCGGCGGGGACCAGGAAGGTGCCGAAGGACTTCTTCTTCTCCGTTCCTCCCGTCACGGCCAGGGCCACGAAGAGACCGGCCAGGGGGCCGTTGGAGAGCATGGCCTTCTCCCCGTTGAGGACCCATCCGCCGTCCCGCGGCTCCGCGGTGGTCTTGAGATACTTCGGGTGGGCGCCCACCTTCGGTTCCGAGGCGGCGAGGGAGATGACGGTCCGGCCCGAAATGATGGAGTCCAGCCACTGGCGGCGCTGGTCCTCCGTGGCGTCGTGGAGGAAGACCCATCGGGTCACCATCACCTGGATCAGCCAGGAAAGAACCACACCCAGGCAGCCGCCGTGGAGGGCCAGGGTTTCGCCGACGGCCTGAATGGCCGGGGCGCCGCCACCGGTGCCGCCGGCTTCCGCGGGGATGCCGATCCGGTAGAATCCCTCCCGGCCCATGCGCTCCCAGAGTTCGGGCGGGAACAGGGCCGTCCGGGTAAGCTCCGACCGGTGCGGGTCGATGACCGACTCGGCAAACCGGGCGACCCGCCCGGTCTCCTGCCGGATTCGCTCCTGCTCTGCTTGTATCATGGCGATTCCCCTCCGTCGGCGGTCTTGTGCGAGCCGCTGTTGCGCCCGAATCTCCGGGAAATGTCCTGCAGGATGCGCCGGAAGGTGTCGAGATCCGCCTCCGAGAAACCTTCCTTCACCTGCCGGTTCACCGAACGGATCACCTCTTTGGCCCTGTTGCATTCTTCCCTTCCGGCAGGCGTCAGGTACAGGTTGGATGAGCGCCGGTCCCCCGGGTTGGCGTCACGGCGGATGAATCCCGCACGCTCCAGGCGGTCCGCCAGTCCCGTCAGGGTGGAGTTGTCCACGGCGAGGATCGTGCTCAGCTCGGTCATGGTTCTGCCGTCCCGCTGTTTGAGGAGGAAAAGGATGCCGCTCTGGGCGATGGTGACCCGGATTCCATTCGAGACCAGGGCGGCATTGATGTGGTTTCTGATCTGCTGCTGCGCCGTGCTGAGCATGTAGATGAAGCGGTCGTCCGCCGGAGGCGGTGGGTCGGTCCGTGTGTTTGGCATGCGTATATTTGGCATGCCAAACAATCATTGTCAAGAAGAAGATGGGTAGGGTCGGGAAAATATTCTATTCGAGGCGGTAGTCCTTTTCCTGGAAGAGGGCGATACAGGCGTCGACGACGTCTGCGTCGTACAGGGTTCCACGGTGGGTCCGGATCTCGTCCATGGCCACCTCGGTGGCGAGGGCAGGCCGGTAGGGGCGGTGGGAGCACATGGCCTCCACGACATCCGCCACCGCCAGGATTCTCGATTCCAGGAGAATCTCGTCCCCCTTGAGGCCGCTGGGGTAGCCCGATCCGTCCAGGCGTTCGTGGTGTTCCAGGACCATGCGGGCGATGGGCCAGGGAAACTCGATCTCCCGTATGATCTCGAAGCCGGTCTGGGCATGGGTCTTGACGAGGAGCATCTCGATGGGGCTCAGTTCCGACGGTTTGCCGAGGATCTCCGCGGGAACGGCCACCTTTCCGATGTCGTGGATGGCGCCGGCCATGCGCAGGCCGTCCACCTGGTCCGCCGGGAGATTCAGCTCCTGAGCGATTCGGCGGGCCAGGTCCGACACGCGCTGCTGGTGGCCCGACGTACAGGGGTCCCGGTATTCGATCGTGGAGGCCATCACCTTGATGATTCCGCCGAGGGCCCTGCGGAGCCTGGCGAAACTGTCCCGGACGCGCGCTTCAGCCAGGTGCTGATCCGTGATATCGCTGATAAATCCTTCCAGGCTGGTCACTTTCCCATCGGCCGATGGGATTCCGTTGCCCTGCTCCGAGACGAACTTCTCCTTTCCGTCCCGGGTCAGGAGGCGGTACGTGAGGCGATAGGTCCGTCCTCCGGCGATGAAGGACTGGATCCTGTTCCAGACGCGGTCCCGGTCCGCCGGGTGGATGAGCTCGTTGTACGTGACAACACCGGCAGTCAGCTCTTCGGGGGTGTAGCCGGTCAGCTCGTGACAGCCTGCGCTGACGTAGTCCGCGGTCCAGTCCCGGTCGTTGGCGCAGCGGAACGCCATGCCGGGGAGGTGGTCCATCAGGTTGGCCAGGCGTCGCCTGCTCTCGGCGAGGTCCTCCTCCATCTTCCGCCGTTCGGTCACGTCGGAGAGGGTTCCCGTGATGCCGCAGTACCGCCCGTCCTGGAAGATCTTCCGGCTGATGGCGGCGCGCACACAGACGATGCGTCCGTCCTTTGCATAGAGCCTGCTCTCCCAGGGCTGCATCCCCGAGCTCCCCTCCAATTCGAAGCGGTTGAGCATCTCCTTGAGATCGTGCCGATGGATGTATGACATGAAGGGCTGCCCGATCATCTCCTCGGGGCGGTACCCCAGCACCGACTCGATCTGGGGACTGACAAACGTGACCGTACCGTCCACGTCGAGTGCATACACCGTTTCCTGCAGGCTCTGGATGAGGGAACGGTACTGCAGCTCGCTTTCCGAGACGGGTTCGGCGCTCTGGTTCGGCGAGAAAGCTTCTTTCAGACCGGAAAACGGGTGGCTCCAGGTCCCGCCCAGGCTGGCCAGCTTCGTTTCCAGGAAGGCGATCCGGCGGCGGGCCTGCTCCATCTCTTCCTGCAGTTTCTCGTAACTCCTTGCATCATCCATTGACACGGGCTCCTGATGGTTATTTCCTCTTTACGTCTTTTGTCCGGAAGCCTGCGCCGTCAGCGGCACAGCGTCAGGATTTCGGTGATCGCTTCTTTCGTGTAATCCTTGAGTCCCCACACCTGGGCGAGGGCAAAGGCGTTCTCCGTGATGCGGCCGATTCCCTCCTCGGGGATCTTGCCTTCCGCCAGGGTCACGGGGCTGCCGATGGCGACGAACCATTTCCGGAGGCTCGCAATGCCATCCCGGGCTGCTTCGGCATCGTCCGCCGCCTCGACGTGGAAGACCCGGCGGGCCAGGCGGGCGAACCGCGCGGGGTTCTTCCGGGCGGTCCAGGTCATCCACGCGGGCATGACGATGGAGAGCCCCGCCCCGTGCGGGATGTCGTAGAGGGCACTCAGGGCGTGCTCGACCATGTGCATGGGGAAGCCGACGATTCCCATCCCGGCGGTGGTGAGGCCGTTGAAGCCCAGGACGGCGGACCACATCAGCGTCGCCCGGGCCTCGTAGTTCTCCGGCTCCCGGAGGATCACGCCGGTGCTCTCCATGACGCTGTGCAACAGGGTCTCCACCAGCCCGTCCTGCAGGTCGCTGGACTTGGCGGTGTTGGTGAAGTATCCTTCCAGCATGTGGGCGATGATGTCGACGGCGCTGTAGGCGCTGTAGGCGCGGTCGAGGCTGAAGAGAACCGTCGGGTCCAGGACGGAGGCCTTCGGCTGGACCGCCATGTCCCGGATGCTGTATTTCCGGGCTCCATCCTCGTTGGTGATGACGGCCGCGGGATTCATCTCCGAGGCGCTGGCCGAGACGGTGACCACGGTGAGGACCGGCAGGGCCTTTTTGATGGCGCTTTTCCGGAGGAAGAAGTCCCAGACGTCGCATTCGGCCGGGACGCCCGCGGCGATGGCCTTGGCCGTGTCGATGACACTTCCGCCCCCGACCGCCAGGACGACGTCGGCTCCCTCGCTCCGGGCCAGTTCGATGCCCAGGCGGACGTGCGAGAGGACCGGGTTCGAACGGGCGCCGGGAAACTCCACGACGGCGACCCCCGCCTCGCCCAGGGAGGCCATGACCTGGTCGTAGACCCCGTTGCGCCTGATGCTGCCGGATCCGTAAACGAGGAGCACCTTCGCTCCATGTCGGCGCACCTCCGTCCCGATCCGCCGGATCTGCCCCTTCCCGAAGAGGATCCGCGTGGGGTTTTCGAAGATGAAATTCTGCATGGCTCCTCCCTCCTTATTTGCGGCAGGCTTTTCTTGCGTTTTCCCGTCAAGGGGGGCGGATCGGAAATCCGCCCCCCTCCGGTTCGTTACTGGCAGCGGGACGGACCCTTCCCCCGTCCCGCGGTCTCCACCTTTTTCAGGATCCCCCCCTGGAAGGAGAGGTGGTAGATGAAATCGTTCTCACCGCAGTTGTAGGACCAGCGCTCGATGCTCTGCCGCTTTCCCTTTCTGCTGGCCACCTTTTTCCGGGTTCCCTTCTTCTTGTCTTTTGTCTCCTCCTCGACCGACAGCCCCGTTTCAACCTGGGAAACCTTTTCCTTCAGCATGGGCTCGCCGCACTCCAGAACGACCTTCGCCTTGCTGTCCCCCTCCGAAACGAGGGCGCCGCCCCGGCAGCGGAAAGCCTCCGCCGCCGGTGCCGTGCCGGCCAGGAACAGTGTGACCAGGATCACGGTCCCGGCCCATCGCGCTCCTCTCATCGACGAATCTCCTCTCTGTTCCGTATTTTTGATTGGCCGGGGAAGCGGGATCAAACAGGAACCGGTCATCAACTAACGGAATTTGCCGGGATGGTCAAGGCTTGAAAAAGAGTGGAGAAGGCACTTTTTTCAGAGTTGACAATATCTTGCCGATTGGTTACCTATTAATGCTACATTTAGCATACGCATCAACAGGCAAGGGACCATTCTTCCCTGGATGCTCATCTTCTGACACCCTGCCTGTATACTCAAACATTGCGGAGGATCTGGATCGTCATGGAAAAGAAAATCCCTCTCACCATCGACGGCAAAGCTGTCAAAGCCCTCCCGGGACAGACGATCCTGGAGGTGGCCCGGCAGAACGGGATCTTTATTCCCACGCTCTGCTACATGGACCGGACGACAAGGGTCGGCGCCTGCCGGGTGTGTGTCGTGGAGGTCGAAGGGGCCCGCACGCTCGTCGCGTCGTGCTGCATGCCCGTCAGTCCGGGCATGGTGGTCCGCACGGATACGCCAAAGGTCCGTGCGTCCCAGCGGATGGTCGTGGAGCTTCTCTGGTCCTCTGGAGATCACAATTGTCTCACCTGCGAGCGCAACGGCAACTGCGAACTCCAGGACCTGGTCTACCGGTTCCAGATCGAGAAACCCCGCTTCGAAATCCAGCCCCCCGGACATGCGAAGGATCAGTCCAACACCATGATCCAGCGGGACTTGAACAAGTGCATCCTCTGCGGCCGGTGCATCCGTGCATGCAACGAGATCCAGGTGAACGAGGTTCTCGACTTCAACCGCCGCGGATCCCGGGCCAAGGTCGGCCCGGCCTTCGACGCCGACTATATCGACTCGAACTGCTTTTTCTGCGGGGAGTGTGCGGATGCTTGCCCTGTGGGCGCCATCACGCTCCGTCCTGCCCGCTTCGCAGGGAGACCCTGGGAGGTGAAAAAGGTCCGCACGACCTGCACCTACTGCGGCGTCGGCTGCCAGATGGAGTTGAACGTCCATGAAGACCGCATTGTCTCCGTGACGGGAAACCCGGTTTTTGGCGAGCCCAACCTGGGAAGTCTGTGCGTGAAAGGACGGTTCGGCATGGACTTTGTCCAGCACCCGGATCGCCTCAGGACGCCGCTGGTCCGCAGGGAGAAGGGCGGCGAGCTGGAGGAGGCATCGTGGGAGGAGGCCCTGGATCTCGTGGCGAAGCGCTTCGGAGAGATCAAGGAGACGAACGGGCCGGACGCCCTGGCGGGCCTCTCCTCGGCCCGCTGCACCAACGAGGAAAATTACCTCTTTCAAAAGTTCATGCGCGCGGTGATCGGAAACAACCATGTGGATCACTGCGCACGGCTCTGACACTCCGTGACGGTGGCCGGTCTGGCCGCCGCCTTCGGCAGTGGAGCCATGACGAACTCCATCGCGGAGCTCGAGAGCACCGAGTGCATCCTGGCAACCGGGACGAACACCACGGAAAACCACCCGGTCATCGGGGCCGTGGTGAAGCGGGCCGTCCGCCAGCACGGCACGAAGCTGATCGTCATCGACCCGCGGGAGATCACCCTGACGAAATACGCAGACATCTGGCTCCGCCAGAGGCCAGGGACGGACGTGGCCGTCCTGAACGGCCTGATGAACGTCATCCTGACGGAAAACCTTTACGACAAGGCCTATGTCGAGGGTCGGACCGAGAATTTCGAAGCCTTCCGGAAGGTTGTGGAGAAGTACACTCCGGAGGCAGTCGAGGAGATCTCCGGTGTTCCCGCGGAAGACCTGAAGCGGGCGGCCCGGATGTACGCGAAGGCGAAGCGGGCCTCCATCCTCTACTCCATGGGCATCACCCAGCACATCACCGGGACGGACAATGTCAAGTCCATCGCCAACCTGGCGATGCTCTGCGGCAACGTTGGCATCGAGGGCGGCGGCGTGAATCCCCTCCGAGGGCAGAACAACGTCCAGGGAGCCTGCGACATGGGGGCCCTGCCGAACGTCTTCCCGGCCTACCAGCAGGTGGCCAGCCCGGAGGTCCGTGCGTCCTTCGAGAAAGCCTGGGGAGTGAAGGCCCTTCCGGACAAACCGGGCCTCACGGTTGTTGAGATCATGAATGCCGCCCACCACGGCGACATCCGGGGGCTCTACATCATGGGCGAGAACCCCATGGTCTCCGATCCGGACCTGTCTCACGTGGAAGAGTCCCTGAAAAAACTCGACTTCCTGGTGGTCCAGGACATCTTTCTGACGGAGACGGCCTGTCTTGCCGACGTGGTCCTGCCTTCGGCGTCCTTCGCCGAGAAGGACGGGACATTCACCAACACGGAGCGGCGCGTCCAGAGGGTCCGAAAGGCCGTCAGCCCCCCGGGGGAGGCGCTCCCGGACTGGGAGATCATTGCCGGCATTGCGACCCGCATGGGATTTCCCATGACATACGGCAATGTGCGGGAGATCTGGGAGGAGATCCGGAAGGTCACCCCGAGTTACGCCGGCATCTCCTACAAGCGGATCGAGCGGGAGGGGATCCAGTGGCCCTGTCCGAACGTCGAGCACCCGGGGACACGGTTTCTCCACAAGGACCGCTTTACCCGCGGCCGGGGCCTTTTCGCAGCCATCGAGTACCTTCCCCCGGCGGAGCAGCCGGATGAGGTATATCCCATGATCCTTTCCACGGGCCGGGTTCTCTATCACTATCACACGGGGACCATGACCCGCCTGGCAAAGGGCCTCTCGGAGCGGTATCCCGAGAGCCTTGTCGAGATACATCCCGAGGATGCGTTACGCCTGGGCATCGGAAACGGGCGCTCGGTGCGGCTCACTTCGCGACGGGGAGCCGTGGAGGCAAAGGCCATGATCACGGACCGCTCTCCCGTGGGCACGGTATTCATGAACTTTCATTTCCGGGAGGCCGCGGTGAACCTCCTGACGAATCCCGCCCTGGATCCCGTCGGGAAGATCCCCGAATTCAAGGTCTGCGCCGTTCGTGTCGAGGTCGCCTGATCCGCGGGCGGGAAAAAGGCGGAGTCGCATCGTCTCTCGTCCCCGCGGAAGCAGCGTCCCGTGGGGGTCCGGCGAGGGGGGCCGCAGCCAAAACGCCGCAGCCATAACGCTTGACAGGCATAGTGCCGGGTGATATACGCTGCTCCAGTGTGTCGGGGCGTGGCGCAGTCTGGTAGCGTATCTGAATGGGGTTCAGAGGGTCGGAGGTTCAAATCCTCTCGCCCCGACCATCTTTTAAAAGCCCTGCGGGCACCGATTCTGGCGAGAGACATGGGGAATGCCCGGAAAATAGAGGGTGACCCTTCCGCCCGCTGAAAACAGCATCTTTCCGAGGGAAGGTGCTGTTTTTTTATGCCTGGCCGAAGGCGGGGCGCCGGAAGGGATCCTGTCGCCGGGAAGAGGCAATCGGGAATGCGTGATGTGACACGAACCGAGATTCGCGAGGAGATCGGGGACCTGGTTGCGGAGCTGTACGCCGCCGGTCGCGCCGCGGAGCCTTTCGTTCCGGGAGAGACCCCCGTCCATTATGCCGGGCGCGTGTTCGACGAGCGCGAGATCCAGGCGGCCGTTGCGGCGTCCCTCGATTTCTGGCTCACCGAGGGCGCCCATGCACAGCGGTTTCAGCAAGACCTGGCGGGAAAGCTGGGCGTCCGGGAAACCGTACTCGTGAATTCGGGCTCCTCGGCGAACCTCCTGGCCGTCACGGCCCTTACGTCGCCGCTCCTGAAAGACCGCCGCCTGAGGCCGGGAGACGAAATCATCACCG
>CAZXMK010000069.1:8303-11539 GCA_964641935.1 uncultured Syntrophaceae bacterium | reverse complement strand
GACCAGGTCGTGGGGCTGGATCGTGTCTCCGCCGCTGGGGATCAGGATCCGGTGCCCCCGGACGATGGCCGCCACCAGGGCGCTGCCCTCGAATCCCCGGAGCGCGCTCAGCTTCTGCCCCGAAAAGGGCAGGTCGTCCGTCACGAAGAATCCGATCAGCTTGACCTTGCCGCCGACAAAATCGACCGCCTCGGAGGCCCCGGGAATCTTCATGAGGTTCAGGATCGTCTCCACCATCATGATCCGGGGGCTGATGATCAGGTCGACTCCGAGAAGCTCCTTCTGAAAGAGATCCGTCTCGCGGAGGTACTCCTCGTTCTTCACCCGGGCGACCTTGAGCATGTGGCGGTTGAGGCTCCGGGCCAGGAGGCAGGAGATCAGGTTCACCTCGTCGCTGTCCGTCGCCGCGACCAGCATGTCCGCCTCCGCAATCCCGGAATCCCGAAGAACCTGCGGACTGGTGCCGGAACCCTGGTAGGACTGGACATCCAGGTTCTCGCCGATCCGCCGGATCTTGCCCGGATCCTTGTCAATGAGCACCACGTCCTGCTTCTCTTCCGACAGTTTCTTGGCGATGTGGTAGCCGACTTCGCCGGCCCCGACGATGATGATCTTCACGTTCGGCCCCGCCCCTCCCCTGCATTTTTCGGGAGTCCTTATACCACAGTTCCGCAAAATAAGAAGCGCCGACCGGCCGCAGCAGGGAGACGGGCAGTTTGTCCTTGACAGGCTGCGGCCCGCTGGACTAACGTACCGTTTCGAAAAGGACCGGTCCTTTTAACTTGATCCGGCGAGATTGAAAAAGGAACGCCATGAAGAAACCGCTCCGCAGAGACAGAATGACGTGACACCTTCCCAATGCCCGGGAAGGTTTTTTTTTGCCAGGGGGGCAGCCCATCACATGGAAAAGAAAAAAGTGGTCATGGATGTGGAAGGCATCGACCGTTCCCTCACGCGGATCGCCTATGAGATTCTCGAAAAGAACAAGGGAATCGAAGACCTGGTCCTGATCGGCATCCGAACGGGCGGAATCTATCTCGCCCAGCGGCTGCAGATCAAGATCGAGCAGATCGAAAAGGCCCGCGTGCCCATGGGGATCGTCGACATCACCCTGTACCGGGACGATCTTCAGACTTCCAAACGGAAGCCCCAGCTGGGCAAGACGGACATCCCCTTCTCCCTGGACAACCGCAAGGTCGTCCTGGTGGACGACGTCCTGTTCACCGGGCGGACGATCCGGGCGGCCATGGATGCCCTGATCGACTTCGGACGGCCGAAGCTCATCCAGCTGGCCGTCCTGATCGACCGTGGACACCGGGAGCTCCCCATCCGGGCCGATTTCGTCGGCAAGAACCTGCCCTCCTCCCTCTGGGAGGACGTGAGCGTGCACCTGACGGAAAAAAACGGCGTCGACGAAGTCGTCATCGAGCCCGGCCAGGAATGAACAGGAAGCCGGCCGAAGGACCGGACAGACCAGACGAGGTCCACATATGATCCTGCAGAAGAAAGATATCCTGGGAATCAAGGACCTGTCGGTCGAGGAAATCGGAATCATCCTCGACACGGCGGAGTCCTTCGTGGAGGTATCCTCCCGGGAGATCAAGAAAGTGCCGACCCTGCGCGGCAAGACGATCATCAACCTCTTTTACGAGGCCAGCACGCGCACCCGGACCTCCTTTGAGATCGCCGGGAAACGGCTGAGCGCCGACACCATCAACATCTCCACCTCCACCAGCAGCGTCGTGAAGGGGGAAACCCTGATCGACACGGCCAGAACCCTGGAGGCCATGAATCCCGACGTGATCGTCATTCGCCACGGCGCCTCCGGGGCGCCCCACATGCTGGCCCGGATGGTGCGGCAGTCCGTCATCAACGCCGGCGACGGGGCCAACGAGCACCCGACCCAGGCCCTGCTCGACCTCATGACGATCCGCCTGAAGAAAGGCGGCGTGGCGGGCCTGAAGGTGGCCATCGTCGGGGACATCGCCCACAGCCGGGTGGCCCGCTCCAACATCTACGGCCTCCACAAGATGGGGGCGCAGGTGACCGTGGCGGGCCCCGCCACGATGATGCCCCGGGACATCGAGGGCCTGGGCGTGGAGGTCCGGACGTCCCTTGAAGAGGCCGTCTCGGGGGTGGACGTGATCATGATGCTTCGCATCCAGACGGAGCGGCAGCAGCAGAACTTCTTCCCCTCCGTCCGGGAGTACGCCCGGCGCTACTGCCTGAGCCGGCGTCATCTCGACCTGGCCGGGCCGGACGTCCTGGTCATGCACCCCGGACCCATCAACCGGGGGGTGGAGATCGCCCCGGAGATCGCCGACGGCCCGTCGTCGGTGATCCTGGAACAGGTAACCAACGGAGTGGCCGTGCGGATGGCCCTCCTCTACCTCCTGACAGGGGGAAAACAATGACCCTTCTTCTCAAAAACGGGCGGCTCGTCGATCCCTCCCAGGACATCGACGGCCCCATGGATATCATGATCCGGAACGGCAAAGTGTCCCGGATCGCCCGGAACATCCCCTCCCCGGCCGGCAAGGGCAGGAAGACCGGCAACGGCACAACCGTCTTGGACATGAAGGGGCTCGTGGTGGTTCCGGGTCTCATCGACATGCACGTCCACCTCCGGGAGCCCGGCTTCGAGTACAAGGAAACGATCCGGACGGGCTGCGAGGCCGCCGCGGCAGGGGGCTTCACCGCCGTGGCCTGCATGGCCAACACCGATCCCGTCAACGACAACCGCTCCGTGACGGAGTTCATCCTCCGGGAGGCCGCGGCCTGCGGGAAGGCCCGCGTCCATCCCGTCGCGTCGATCACCCGGAACCTGGAGGGGAAAATCCTCTCGGAATTCTGGGACCTGAAGGAGGCCGGCGCCGCGGCCTTTTCCGACGACGGCCGCCCCGTCACGAACGGATCCGTCATGCGCCGCGCCCTGGAATACGCCCATTCCCTGGACATGCCCATCCTGTCCCACAGCGAGGACCCGACCCTGTCGGCGGGCGGCCTGATGAACGAGAGCCTCGTCTCGACGGAGCTCGGTCTCCGCGGCATCCCCGCGGCGGCCGAGGAGGCCATGATCGCCCGGGACATCCTGCTGGCAGAGTATACCCGCACGTCCATCCACATCTGCCACGTCACGACCGCCGGATCCGTCCGCCTCCTCCGCGAGGCCAGGGCGCGGGGCGTTGCCGTGACGGCAGAGACGGCTCCCCACTATTTCACCCTCACCGATGAAG
>CAZXMK010000069.1:0-8293 GCA_964641935.1 uncultured Syntrophaceae bacterium | reverse complement strand
CTCCGGGACTATGACACGAACCTGAAGGTCAACCCGCCGCTCCGCTCCGCCGCCGACGTGGAGGCGATCCGCGAGGCCCTGCGGGACGGGACCATCGACGCCGTCGCCAGCGACCACGCCCCCCACGCCCTCACCGACAAGGCCGTCGAATTCGACGTCGCCGCCTTCGGGATGGTGGGCCTCGAGACGTCCCTGGGCCTGACCCTGAAGCTGGTCCACAAGGGAATCCTCACGCTGCCGGAACTGGTCCTCCGGATGAGCCTCCGGCCGGCGCAGATCCTCCGCGTCCCCGGGGGCACCCTGAAGCCCGGGTCCGACGCGGACATCACCGTGTTGGACCTGAACCGCTTCTGGGCGGTGGACAGCGGCTCTTTCCGCTCCCGGAGCCGGAACACGCCGTTCCAGGACATGCCCATGAAGGGCAGGGCGGTGATGACCATCGTGGGCGGCCAGGTCGTCTACCGTGAATCCGAGAACGCCTCTTAAGGCCGAGGCCTTCGTCCTGCGGACACTGGACTACGGGGACTCGGACCGCATCGTCACCTTCCTGACGGACGAATTCGGCAAGGTCCGGGGAATCGCCAAGGGCGCCCGGAAGAGCCGGAAACGGTTCGCCAACGCCCTGGAGCCCTTCTCCCGGGTCCGAATCCTCTTCTCCCGCCGCTCCCGGGATTCCCTCGCCCTGATCGAGGCGAGCGAGCCGGTGGACCATCACGAAGCCCTCCGGGGAGACCTGGAGAAGACGCTCCTCGCCTCGTACGTCGTCGATCTGGCCGATCATTTTTCCGTCGAGGGGAAGAGAAACGACGTGCTCTACGGCCTGGTCCGCGATTTTCTCCGCCTTCTCGACCGGGAACCGGCCCTGACTGAGGACCACCTGCGGTTTTACGAGATTCGCCTGCTCAAGGCCTCCGGATTCGAGCCCGTCCTGGACTGCTGTACCGCCTGCCGGTGCGAGGCGGGCAGCGGGACCTGGCGCTTCGCTCCCCGGCAGGGAGGAATCCGGTGCGGCGCCTGCGGGACGGGAGATCCCGATGCCGTGACCGTCACGGCGGGAACCCTGAAAACCCTTCTCCTGGGCAAGGACGTGGAACTGGAACGGATCGGACGGATCTCCTTCACCCGCCAGGCGGCGGAGGAAAGCCGGGCCCTGACGGCCCGCTTCATCCGGCACCTGCTCGGGCGGGAGATCAAGTCGCTCCAGGTCCTGCGCGCCGTGCGGCGCATGGAGGGATAGCCGTGGACCGGGCCACCCTCGACGCCCTCGTGGACGGCGCCCCCCGGGGACCCGGCGTCTATCTCATGAAGGGACGGGACGGGGAGGTGCTCTACGTCGGCAAGGCCAAGGACATCCGGAGCCGCCTGAAGAGCTACGCCGGCGGGAGCGACGGGCGGTTCATGATCCCCTTCCTCGTGGGCCGCCTCGAAGATGTGGAGTTCATCGTCACGGCCACGGAAAAGGAAGCCCTGCTTCTCGAGAATACCCTCATCAAGGAGCACCGTCCCCGCTACAACGTCGACTTCCGGGACGACAAGGCCTACTTCCACATCCGCATCGACACACGGGACCCCTTCCCGCGATACCAACTGGTCCGTCGCCCGCGAAAGGACGGCGCCCGCTATTTCGGCCCCTTCCCGTCCAGCGCCTCGGCCCGGGAGACCCTCTCCTTCCTTCACGGCCTGTTCCCACTCCGCACCTGCCGGGACGCGGACTTCCGCGGCCGACGCCGGCCATGCCTGGAGTACCAGATCCGGCGCTGTTCGGCCCCCTGCACGGGCCTTATCGAGGCGGGCCCCTACGCCGCACTGGTCAGGGACAGCCTGGCCTTCCTGGAAGGACGGGAGCGGGTTCTCCTGGCGGACCTGCGACGCCGGATGGAAAAAGCGGCGGAGGAACTCCTGTTCGAGGAAGCGGCCCGGCTCCGCGACCGCATCGAGGCGATCGAGCGCGTCCTGGAAAAGCAGTACGTCCTCTCCATGACCCACCGCGACCGGGACGTCTTCGGGATCCACGGGGAAGAGGGGCTGACGCAGGTCTGCCTTCTGTTCGTCCGCAAGGGGAAGGTCACGGGGCAACTCCTGTTTCCCGCGATCCGCCTGGCCCTCGAGCGGGAGGAGATCCTCTCGGCCCTCCTGAAGCGATACTACGACGGGGAGGTCCGCATTCCGCCGGAAATCCTCCTGCCCGTCGACATCCCGGACCGGGAGGTCGTATCCGAGTGGCTGGGAGAGCGGCGGGGGCGGGGGGTCACGGTCTCCCTCCCGCAGAGGGGAGAGCCGAGGAAACTCGTGGAGATGGCCGGCCGGAACGCGGAAAACGCTCTTCGGGCGGCGAGCTCCCCCGGATCCGATCCCCGGCGGGCCCTGGAGCTTGCGGCGGAAAAGCTGTCTCTGAAGAAAATTCCGGAGCGGATCGAGTGCTTCGACATCGCCAGCCTCGGAACGGACGTCGCCGTCGGCTCCAAGGTCTCCTTTCGCGAAGGACTGCCCGACCGGGGACGGTACCAGCGTTACCGGATCCGGACGGTGGAGGGCATCGACGACTACGGAATGATGTACGAGGTTCTCCGCCGGCGACTCTCGGGAAACGAGGAGCCGCCGGACCTGATCGTCGTGGACGGCGGGAAGGGACACCTGCGCGTGGCCCTGTCGGCCCTCCGGGACACCGGCGTGAAGGACGTGGAGGCCGTCGCCCTGGCCAAGGAGTCCCGGGAGCACCCGGCCGGAGGGAAAGAGTCCCGGGGAGACCGGGTCTTCCTCCCCGGGCGAAAGGACCCCCTCGACCCGTCCCGCTGGCCGCCGCTCCTGTACCTGCTGCAGCAGGTCCGCGACGAGGCCCACCGGTTCGCCCAGGATTATCTTCACCGGCGCAAAACAGGGAAGGATCTGTCCTCCGCCCTGGACGGCATCCCCGGCATCGGTCCGGCCCGCCGCAAGGCCCTGCTCTCGTCCCTGGGCTCCGCCGCGGCCGTCCGCGCGGCCGACGTCCCGACCTTGCAAAAGGCCGGCGGGATTGGTAAAAAGACCGCTGAGAGGATCGCCGCCTTCTTCCGAAAACTGCCGGGCGGCCCGGCCGGTTCATGAGCTTTCTTTCCATCCTGATCATCGCCGTGGGGCTCGGCATGGACGCCTTCTCCGTGGCTATCGGAATCGGCGCCGTCCGGGGACGCATCTCCCCGGGTCCCGTTCTCCGGCTTTCCGTCTCTTTCGGGGTCTTCCAGTTCTTCATGCCGGTCCTCGGCTGGCTGGCGGGAAGAACCTTCGTCGAGCGCATCTCCGCGTACGACCACTGGGTAGCCTTCGGGCTTCTTCTCTTCGTGGGAGCCCGGATGATCCATGAATCCTTCGCCGGCGAAGGAAGGGAACGGACGGACCGGGAAGACCCGACCCGGGGCTGGACGCTCCTGATGCTCTCGGTGGCCACCAGCATCGACGCCCTGGCGGTGGGCATGACCATGGCCCTGCGCAAGACGCCGATTCTGTACCCGAGCGCCGTCATCGGCGTCGTCGCTTTCGTCATGACCATGGCAGGAATGCTGGCCGGACGACGGCTGGCGTCCCTTTTCGGACGGAAGGTGGAACTGCTGGGCGGGCTGATCCTGATCGGCATCGGCATCCAGATCCTCATCGAACACATGACATAACCGGTACGGGAGGGGTCATGAAACACAGGGGAGAATATCACGGGGAAACGGCACGGGATCTCCGCTTCCATCTGCTGACGTCGGAATCGGGCATCGCCGCGGTGGTCCGGGAGGCCGGCGGAGCCGGCCCCGTCATCCGCATCTATCTTCCCGCCCCCCGCCGCGATGTGAATCGCAGGATCAGCCTGGATTTTCCCGGGGCCCGCCCGCGGGAGACCGGGGTGAAAGGCGGCATGGAAGAGAGCCTCGGCCGCCTCCTCCGTGGAGAGGCCACCCCCGTTCCTTTCGAAGAGATGGAGATGGAATCCCTGGCCCCTTTCCGGCGCCGGGTGCTTGTAGAGACGGGACGGATTCCACGTGGAAAGGTGAGGACCTACGGCTCGCTGGCGGCAGCTGCCGGCCATGCGGGAGCGGCCCGGGCCGTCGGCTCCGTGATGGCCTCCAATCCCTTCCCCCTGGCGATCCCCTGCCACCGGGTCGTCCGGTCCGACGGAAGCCTGGGCGGATTCGGCGGTGGTCCGGACCTGAAGCGGACGCTGCTGGAGCGGGAGGGCATCCTGTTTGACGGTCGGGGCCGGGTCCGCCCCGAATTTCTCCTCTGAAACCGTTCCGGGGGGCGCGGCGTGACGCGGCTCCCGCAATTCCGGACTCGGGGGGTGCATTCCCCCGGGTCTTCAGGAAGGAGGCACCGGTCATGAAAAACATCCTGAGAAAAAAAGGACAAGGGCCGTCCTACCCGGACATGCACTCCTCCCCGTCCCCGCCGCCGCCCCCTCCGAAACCGCCAGCGTCCTACGAGCCGGTCAAACCCAAGGGCGGGGGGTGGAGGGCGCTGCCGTTCCTCCTCATCGTCGGGATCATCCTGGTCATCTCCGCAGCGTATGATTTTCTGCGCGAGTCGGATCCCTTCCGGCTCTGCGAGACCTACCTGAAACAGAATCCACAGATCCGCCAGGAGGTGGGGGAAGTGCGGGAGGTGAAGCCCTGGTTCCCCGTCAGCATCAGCACCTCCGGGCAGTTCGGGCGGGCCTCCATGACGTTTCTCGTGGAAGGCGCGACGAGGTCCACCAAGGCCCAGGTGACCCTGTCGAAGCAGCGCGGCACCTGGAAGATCCTGACGGCCGCCTACGAGGACCGCCAGGGAAGAATGCAGCCCCTCGTTCTGGAGACGCCCGGAGCGGAACGGTCCGGCCGCATCCCCGTCACCGGCGACATCCCCGTCACCGGCAAAACCCCCCTCACCAGCGACGCCCCCCTCATCGCCGTCCGGCCCGCCGTCGCAGAACCTCTCCAGGAGGGTTTGCTGCACCTGAAGCAAAACCGGCTGGATAAGGCCGTAGCCGCCTTCAGCCGCGCCATCGAGGCGGATCCGACGAACGACAAGGCCCATTACCTGCGGGGACGGGCCCTGGCAAGACAGAACGAGGAAGCTCGTGCCCTGGTGGACCTGGACCGGGCGGTGACGCTGAATCCCCGGAATGCCGACGCCTGGAACTGGATGGGATGGATCCACAGCCGCAACAAGCGGAACGACGAGGCCATCGCCGCCCTCACCCGGGCCATCGAGCTCCGTCCCAACAACGGCTGGGCCTACTACAACCGGGGCAGTTGTTATTACCGGAAGGGGGATGTACAGAAATCCGTGGAGGATGCCCGGACGGCCTGCACCCTGGGCGTCAAGGACGCCTGCAAGGTCTACGACCGGCTGAAAAAAACCTGATCGCCGGCCGCGATCTGCAGAGACCAGAGGACTCAAGGAGCATGAACCTCGTCACGCTGGCCGACGACAATCTCGACCGTTTCGGCGAATACACGTTTGTGGTCTTCGAAGGGAACCCCTTCACCAACGCGGAAATCCTCCGGGATGCCAAACGCCTGGCCTCCGGCCTGAAAAGGCTCGGCATCGGCAGGGGCGACCGGGTGGCGGTGCTTCTCCCCAACAGCCCCGAGGTCATCGTCGGCTACCAGGGAATCCTCCGGTGCGGCGCCGCCATCGTTCCGATCATCCCGTCGGTCGGAGCCATGGAACTCGGGCATATCCTGAACGACTGCGAAGCCAAGGCCCTCGTCATAAGCCCGGAAATCCTTCAGGCACACCGGGCGGTCCTTGCTTCCGCCACATCCCTGAAATACCGCCTCGTCACGGGAGACACCCCTCCGCCCGGAGCGATCTCCTTCCGGTCCCTCGCTGCGTCAGGCCCGGAAAGCGGAGCGAAGCCGGACATCCGGAAGACGGACGTTGCCGTCATTCTCTACACGGCCGGGACAACCTGGAATCCCAAGGGTGTGATCCTGACCCATGCCAATCTCCACTCCAACGCGGTCAACGCCGCCCGGGCCCACGGAACGAAGGCCTCGGACGTGACGCTGGTGGCCCTGCCTCTCTCACATTCCTTCGGCATCACCACCATGAACAAGGCCTATCAATACGGGAATCTTCACGTCCTGATGCGGCGCTTCCAGGCAGAGGAGGCCTTCGCCCTGATCGAGAGGCACCGGGTGACCGATTTCCCGGGTGTTCCGGCCATGTTCATGATGATGCTGGGAAGTCCGGACGCGGGGAAATACGACCTCTCCTCACTGAAGAAATGCCTCGCCGGGTCGGCGCCGTTTCCCCTTCCGGCGCTCCGACGCTTCGAGGAAACGTTCCGCTGCACCGTCTATCCCGCCTACGGGCTCTCGGAGGCGTCGCCGGCAGTCAGCACCAACTACCACGGACGGCCCGTCAAGCCGGACTCCGTCGGCCAGCCGATCCCATCCGTCGAGGTGCGGATCGTCAACGGCCGGGACCACGACGTCCCCGCCGGAGGGGTGGGAGAACTGCTCGTCCGGGGCCCCAACGTTGCGGAGGGCTACCTGAACCTCCCCGAAGAGACTGCACGGTCCTTCCGGGACGGCTGGCTGTACACGGGAGACATGGCCCGGATGGACGGGGACGGCTACCTGTACATCGTGGAGCGGAAGAAGGACCTGATCATCCGCGGGGGCTTCAACATCTATCCCCGCGACATCGAGGAGGTCCTCCACGGTCATCCGGCCGTCCGGGACGCCGTGGCCGTGGGCATGCCCGACCCGGTCGTCGGGGAAGAAGCCGTCGTTTACGTGGAGCTCCGGGAGGGCGAGTCCGCCACGGAGGATAGCCTCCTCCGGCACTGCCGGGACCACCTCTCCCCGCACAAGCGGCCCCTCCGCGTGACCATTGTCGAGCACCTGCCGCGCAATCCCATGGGAAAGATTCTGCGACGGGAACTGCGCCGCCTGGCGGCGTCCGGGGAGAGATCCCTTACGGGGGACGGATCGGCAACCGGCGGGACCGGAAACCCGCCTCCCGGGGAAATCCGGAAGCGTCCGAATTCTCGAAACAGGGGAAAACACAGGGAAGACAAGGAGAAACGCCCAATGAAAACAGATAAAGCGGGAAAGAAGGTGCTGGTGCTTCTGGGCAGCCCCCGGAAGAAGGGAAACACGGCGATCCTCGCCGGGGAGATCGCCCGGGGGGCCGCATCAAAGGGGGCGAAGGTAGAGACGGTGTACCTCCACGACCTACGGATCTCCCCCTGCCGGGGCTGCATGGCCTGCCAGAAGAAGAACGCCAAGCGCTGCGCCATCGATGACGACATGCAGGCCCTCTACCCGAAACTCCTGGATGCCCAGGCCTGGGTCATCGCCAGCCCCGTTTACTGGTTTACCATGACCGCCCAGACGAAGCTCTGGATGGACCGCTGTTTCGCCTTGCCCGCCTACGGGAAGGACCCCTTCCGGGGAAAGCGGATCGCCGTGGCCATGGCCTACGGGGGAGAAGATCCCTTCGATTCCGGAGCCGTCAACGCCCTGCGGGCCTTTCAGGACGCCTACGCCTACGTGGAGGCGGATCTGGTCGGAATGGTCTATGGCAGCGCCATGGAGGCCGGGAAAATCCGGGCCGACGAAAAGGCGATGAAGGAAGCCCGGGCCCTGGGCATGAAACTGGCGGCACCGTGAAGACTCCTTTCCGCCGGAGAGGCCGAAACCTTCTGCACTGAAGGGTCCTTTTCGAATTCTTAACAAAAAATCATTTGACATTTTATACGTGCCCCCTTAAACGGAATGAACGTTCATTCCGTGCTTTAAAAGGGAGCAGCAGACGTTTGAAGACACCCTCGAAACGTGAAGAAATCATGCAGGCAGCCCTGGAGCTGATCGCCGAGCGCGGCTTCCACGGGGCGCCCATGGCCATGATCGCCGAAAAGGCAGGGGTGGGAGCGGGAACCATTTACCGATACTTCGAGACCAAGGACGTCCTCATCCGGCAGCTCTTCGAGGAACTGAAAGCGGAGCTCATGGCAGTCCTCCTGACGGGTCATCCAACCGGAAGACCCGCACGGGAGCGATTTTTTCATCTATGGAAGGCGCTGTTCCGGTACATGGCCGCCAACCCGCTCCATTTCCGGTACCTGGAGCAGTATCACAACTCCCCCTACGGCGTGGCCGAGCACCGGGACAGGCTCCTGAACAAACCGGAAATACAAGATCCCATCCGGGATCTCTTCGAGGAGGGGGTCGAGCAGCAGATCCTGAAAGACCTTCCCATCATGGTGATGTTTTCCCTGGCCTATGGCCCCCTGTTCGGCCTGATACAGGACCAGCTCAACGGGTTCATCGAAATGGAC
>CAZXMK010000068.1:8327-11728 GCA_964641935.1 uncultured Syntrophaceae bacterium | reverse complement strand
TGCCGCTGGGGGATCTCCTCGCGGTAAAAGGCTTCAAAATCGTGACTGCGGGCATGACGGACCGCGTAATGCCCCGGGTTGTAGGTCTGAATGATCACCCGTCCCGGCTTGTCACCGCGGCCGCTGCGCCCGGACACCTGGGTGAGGAGCTGAAAGGTCCGCTCGGCGGCCCGGAAATCGGCCGTGTGCAGGCTCGTATCGGCGGAGACAACGCCCACGAGGGTAATGCCCGGGATGTCATGGCCCTTGGTGATCATCTGGGTCCCCACGAGAATGTCGATCTCCCCGCGCAGGAGCCGCCTCAGGATATCGGCGGAAGCTCCCTTCCGCGCCGTTGTGTCGCTGTCCATGCGCCCCACCCGCGCCTGCGGGAATAGGGTCCGGACGGCCCCCTCGACCCGCTCCGTTCCAAGGCCGTGGCGAACGAGGCCGGGACTGCCGCAGGCGGGACAGGCGGCGGGCGAAGGCATGTTGAAATCGCAGGCATGGCAGCGGAGAACATTCGCCCGGGCGTGCGAGATCAGTGAAAGGCTGCAGTTCCTGCAGGCAAAGACGTGGCCGCAGGAGGCGCAAAACAGGTGCGTGTGGAAACCCCGCCTGTTCAGGAAGAGGAGGGACTGTCCCCGGGCGGTGAGGTTATCCCGCAATGCTTCCTGCATGGTGTAGGAGAGAATCGGCAATTCGCCGGCCCTCAATCCTTCCACCCTCATGTCCACGATCTCCACGGCAGGCAGGTCACGGTCCTCCACCCGGAGGGGCAGGGTCCGGCGCAGGTATCGTCCCGATTCGGCATTGAAATACGTCTGGACGGAAGGGGTTGCGGATCCCAGAATCACCGTGGCGGAGGTCATCTTCCCCCGGACGACGGCCATGTCACGGGCGGAGTAGCACAGCCGTTCGTCCTGCTTGTAGGAGGGATCGTGCTCCTCGTCCACGATGATGAGCTTCAGGTTTTTCAAGGGAGCAAAGAGGGCCGAGCGGGCACCCACGACGACGTCCACTTCTCCCCGCTGGATGCGCCGCCACTGGGAATAACGGTCGGCCCGCGAGACTCCGCTGTGGAGAACGGCGATCCGGCCCGCATCGAAGAAGGATGCCACCCGGTTCAGCAGTTGCGGAGTCAGCGCAATCTCCGGCACGAGGAAAAGCACGCTCCCCCTCTTCTCAAGCACCTCGGCGGCGGCCCGGAGATACACTTCCGTCTTTCCGCTGCCGGTCACCCCGTGAAGCAGGATGACGGATGCTGAGTCCTGTGCAAGGTCCGAGCACACGGCATCCAGGGCAGATGCCTGATCGGGGCTGAGCGAGAGATCGATCCGCGGCCCCTCGATAAGGGGAACAAGGCCCGGCAGGTGGACGAGCGGCCTCTTCTCAACAAGGACGACCCCCTTCTTTTTCAGGGCGGCGAGGACGGCCCCGCTTCCCGGGAGAATCCGGGAGAATTCGGCGGCAGACACAGCGCCGAGCCCCCGGAGAATCCGGACGGCTTCCTCCTGTCGCGGCGACAGCCCTTCCGGACTTCCCGACGCCAGGGACAATACCCGTTCGGTGCGATGTCGGATGGCCGGTCCCCGGGAGCCCTCGGAGAGACGGATCCACCCGCGATCTTCCATCTCTTCCAGGAGCTTCGGGATCTCCCGGGTCTTCACCATCTCCTTCAGCCGCTGTACGTTCAGCCCGCGGGGACATTCCCGGAGGAGTTGCAGGATTCGCTCTTCCGGGAGGGGAATGGTTCCGGCATCTGCCGGGGGAAATCCGCGGTTGAGGGTCACCCGGGTGCGGTCCCGCGCGGGAATGCTGCCGGGCAGAATCTCTCCCAGTGCTCTTCCAACGGGATACAGGTAATAATCGGCAACCCAGGCATAGAACAGGAAATCCTCCCTGGAGAAGAGGGGGTCCTCGTCAAGGATTTCAAGGACATCCCGGACAGAATCACAATCGGGGACTGCCAGGATCCCGACGATGCATCCCGTCAGCCTTCTGCGGCCCAAGGGGACCAGAACGCGCTTGCCCACGGCGGCGAAGGGGTCCATTCCCTCCGGCACCCGGTACGTAAACGTATTCCGTGCAGGAACGTTGAGTGCCACCTGAACGAAGGACATGATTCATTCCCGGAGATGAAATCCCAGGGGGATTTCAAGGACAGGATCGGAGGAAGGGAAACGGCTCGAAGGCTCCGGTCTGAAGCCGCCGCATCACAATACCGGATCGTCCAGGCCGTTCCGCCGCCCGGCTATCGATCGAGCCTGAAGACGGGCGCTACTCGCCCTTGAGCTTTTCGAGACGTTCCTGCTTCGTCTTGCAGTCGATGCAGGAGGTCGTGACCGGCCTGGCCTGGAGGCGTTTTTCGGAGATGGGATTCCCGCACATCTCGCAGATGCCATACGTGCCATCATCGATCCGCTTGATGGCTTCCTGCATCTTGGCGATGAGCTTCCGCTCCCGGTCCCGGATTCTCAACTCAAAATTCCGGTCCGCTTCCAGGGAAGCCCGGTCTGTGGGATCTGGATAGTTTTCCTTGCCGTCGGTCATTTCAGAAACGGTCTTCTCCGCTTCATTAAGAAGCTCGTTGATTTTCGAGATCAACAAGTTTCTGAAATATAACAGTTTATCCGGCTTCAGGGAAGACATTGGCAACACCTCACGCTAATGGAACCCAAAAGGGGAATTCGTCATACATAAACGGTGTTTCTTTGTAAAGAAAAAACTGGATGACAGGGTCGTGCATCTCTGCCTTCCTGTCGATATCCAATGAATAAAAAAATGCTTGCCGAACGGAAACGATTCGATTAGGTGTAAATACTTTATTGAAACATGCTCCCGGATGGCTTGGAGGTCCCTGGTGACGGAACCTGATTTTGACAAAGGACAAGGATTGGTCCCGGCGGTGGTACAGGATGCGTCCACCGGTGAAGTCCTCATGATGGCCTATATGAACCGCCTAGCCTGGCAGAAAACCCTGGAAACGGGCGTTGCAACCTACTGGAGCCGGTCGCGGAACTCCCTTTGGGTGAAAGGAGAAACGTCCGGCAACACACAGAAAGTGCATGCCGTCTATATCGACTGCGACAACGACACCGTCCTCCTGAAGGTCGACCAGGCAGGCGGAGCGGCCTGCCATACGGGGTACCGCTCCTGTTTCTACCGCCGCATTTTCCCCAACGGCGAGGAAATCGTCGGGGAGCGCGTGTTCAACCCGGAAGAGGTCTACCGATGAGGACACTGAAACTCGGGATCCCCAAGGGAAGCCTGGAGGCAAGCACCGTTGACCTGTTCCGGAAGGCGGGATGGCGGATCACTTACGACGGCCGCAGCTATTTCCCCGATATCGACGACGACGAGATTTCCTGCTCCCTGGTCCGGGCGCAGGAGATGTCCCGTTACATCGAAAGCGGGGTTCT
>CAZXMK010000068.1:0-8227 GCA_964641935.1 uncultured Syntrophaceae bacterium | reverse complement strand
CTGCGCATCGTCGAGGAAATGATGAGAACCAATACGCAGCTTGTGGCCAATCGGGATGCCTTCGAAGATCCGTGGAAACGGCAGAAAATCGAACAGATCCGGACGCTTCTCGTTGGATCGCTGCTGGCCATGGGAAAGGTGGGCATCAAGCTGAACGTATCCAAGGAAAACTTGGGACGGGTGATCCTTCTCCTCCCGTCCCTGAAGGCTCCCACCATTTCGAGCCTGTTCTCCGAAGAATGGCATGCCGTGGAAACGATCGTGGACGCCGGCATCGTCCGGGATCTGATTCCGCTTCTCAAGGAAGCCGGGGCGGAGGGAATCATCGAATATTCTCTCAACAAGGTCATCTGACCGGAAGGGATTCCCATGGCGAGGAAGGCGAAGATCAAGCGGAAAACCACGGAGACCGACATCGCCCTCGAACTGGGGCTGGACGGATCGGGAAAAGGGACTCTCTCCACCTCCATCCCTTTTCTGGACCACATGCTGAACCTTTTCAGCCGGCACGGCCTGTTCGACCTGACCGTACGGGGAAAAGGGGATCGTGAAGTCGACGACCACCACCTCGTGGAAGATCTCGGCATCTGCATGGGGGAGGCCCTGAAGCAGTCCCTTGGGGAAAAGCGCGGCCTGGAACGCTTCGGCGAGGCCACCGTGCCAATGGATGAAAGCCTGTGCCGGGTCGTGATGGACTTGTCGGGCCGGCCCTTCCTGGTTTTCGAAGCCGATTTCGGAGACGGCCGGATCGGGGATTTCGATCCCTCGCTCATCCGCGAATTCTTCAAGGCGTTTGCAGACCACAGCGGAACAACGCTTCACATCCAGATCATCCACGGCGGCAACAGCCATCACATGGCCGAGGCGATCTTCAAGGCCTTCGCCCGTGCCCTGAGAAAGGCCGTTGCCCCCAACGAACGGATCCAAGGGATTCCGTCCACAAAGGGCAGCCTCTGACCGGTCCCGACCGTCGGACTTGCCCGTCCGTAAGGAGGTGACCTTTTGCACAGATCAACCATCGCGGAGCGGTTTGCCCGTATCCTGATCGCGATTATTCCGGTACTGATGATCGCCGGCTGCGCCACTTCCCGGACCTTCGTCCCGGCAGCAGCAGGGGAGAGCACCGTCCGCCGGATTGCCGTGCTGCCATTCCAGAAGGCCTCTCCGTCGGAAGTGGCGGTCCGGGTGGCCAGAGAGCCGGTCATCCTGGGGGACATGGGAGCCGATCGCGCGGACGACTCGCCGGAACGAATCACGGAGCGCATATTCCTCGATCGCCAGAAAGCCCTGGGCAGGATCCGGATCGTGTACCCGGATCGAGCAGGCGCCGCATACCAGAGCGCATCGTCCGGTTCTTTCAAGATGAAAGCCGCCGATATCCTTCGCAAGATGGGAAGTGACCTGGAAGTCGACGGAATTGTTGCGGGTTATGTATATCGGTGGCGAGAGCGGAAAGGCCTCGCCTACTCCGTCGAGAAACCGGCCTCCGTCGCCTTCGACATCCACCTGTACCGGGCCGGAGACGGCGCCCTTCTCTGGCGCGGCCTCTTCGACCAGACCCAGGCGTCGCTGATGGAGGACATGCTTCAGATGCCCTTCTTCTTCAAGGAAAAGGGGAGGTGGCTCACCGCGGAAGAACTGACCGCGGCCGGCATGGAGGAAGTGTGCAAGACATTCCCGGCAGCACCTTGAACAGGGCACAGCTCCGGCGTCACGGAAGGGAGATTTCATCTTGATCATCATCCCCGCCATTGATCTGAAAGACGGACACTGCGTCCGGCTGGCCCAGGGAGACTTTCAGCGGGTAACCGTGTACGGGGAAGATCCCGTCCAGGTGGCCCGGATGTGGAAGGACGGAGGAGCCTCCCGGCTGCATATGGTCGATCTGGACGGATCCTTGGCGGGAAAGCCCAGGAACGGCGACGCCGTCGCGGCCGTCGTCAAAGCCACCGGGCTTCCGGTCCAGGTCGGCGGCGGCATTCGCAGCATGGAAACCATCGTTTCCTACATCGAGGCCGGTGTTGCCTGGGTCATTCTGGGAAGTGCTCTCCTGAAGGACGAATCCCTGGTCCGGGAAGCCTGCAGGCGCTATCCGGGCCGGATCATCCTGGGGATCGACGCCCGCGGCGGTCGGGTGTCCGTCGAAGGCTGGACGGAACAATCGGACATTCCCGCCGCCGAGCTGGCGAACCGCTACCGGCAGGAGGCCCTGCATGCCATCGTATACACGGACATCCACCGGGACGGCATGGAGCAGGGTGTCAACGTTGAGGCCACGCGCGCCATGGCGGACGAGACGGGCCTCCCGGTCATCGCCTCCGGGGGCGTATCCGGGATGAAGGACATCCAGCAGCTACTGGCATCCGGAGGTCCCGGCATCCTGGGGGTTATCGTGGGCCGTGCGCTCTATACGGGCGCCCTGCGACTGGAGGACGCCATCGCCGAGACGCTCAAAACCAACGCTGCAGCAGCCGGAAAGGAGGATTGAAACCATGGACGACTGCATTTTTTGTAAAATCATCACCGGATCGATCCCCTGCACCAAGGTCTATGAGGACGAATGGGTTCTCGCCTTCGACGACATCCATCCGGTGGCCCCGGCTCATGTCGTGATCGTCCCGAAGGAACATGTTCCCACCCTCCTTGACGTAAAGGACGAAAAGACAAAACTGCTGCCGCACCTGATCCATGGGGTTCAGGAAGTGGCCCGGCTCAAGGGAATCGACCAGCGTGGTTTCAAGACCGTCATCAATACCAATAAGGAAGGCGGACAGGTCATCTTCCACCTCCATGTCCACGTTGTGGGGGGAGGACCGATCCGCATGAAGGATATGTAAGGAACCATCCGGCCCCTGTTGACAACAGAGGCAACGGGAAACAAATTTATGAAACAGGTGCGTGTGATGACAATGAAAAAACAGGTGGAACAGGGAATGATCGAGGCCGCGAAAGCCAGGGACAAGATCCGGCTTTCCGCTCTGCGACTGATCAAAACGGCCATGCACAACCGGGAGATCGACCTCAAGCGTGAACTGAATGAAACGGAGATCCTCCAGGTTCTCTCCGGAATGGCGAAGCAGAGGAAAGACTCGATCGAGCAGTTTGCCAAAGGCGGACGGGCGGACCTTGTGGCCCAGGAAGAGGCTGAGCTCGCGATCATCCAGTCCTTCATGCCCCAGCAACTTTCCCGGGAGGAGCTCGAGGCGGAAATCGACAAGGCGGTCGGCGAAGTCGGGGCTTCGTCCGTCAAGGATATGGGCAAGGTCATGAAGGTCCTGATGCCCCGAATCACCGGCAAGGCGGACGGAAAATTGGTGGGAGACCTTGTCAAGGCGAGGCTGGCCGGTTAAGCCCACGGGTCGTTGAAAACGTGATCCTGTCCGCGGGGCAGGCACCGGTGGCGGGCTGCACGAAGGAGAGGGTCCTGCCGAAGAGAGTCGATTGGCGACAGGGATTCAAGCAAGGGGCGAAACACATCCATGGGCTTGATACCCGAAGAGAAAGTGGAGGAAATCAAAAGCCGCGCGGACATCGTGGAGGTCGTATCGGATTTTGTGACCCTGCGGAAGGCCGGCCGGAATTATGTGGGCCTGTGCCCGTTCCACCAGGAGAAAACCCCGTCCTTCACGGTCAATCCGGAAAAACAGATCTTCCATTGCTTCGGCTGCGGTGAGGGAGGAAACGCCGTCACCTTCCTGATGAAGGTGAACGCCATGACCTACCCGGAGGCCCTGCGGCACCTGGCGGGCAAAATGGGGATCCAGATCCCCCGCAAACCCCCGCCCCCCGGGGAGAACCGAGGGGTGCGCAGCGCGATCCTGGAAATGAACGAGAAGACCGCAGTCTTCTTTACGGGCAACCTACAAAGTCCGGGAGGAAGGGATGCCCGCGAGTACCTTGAAAGAAGGGGGATCCGCGAGGAGACGCGGAAGGCCTTTCGCCTCGGCTTCGCAAGAAACGAGTGGACGGGACTCCGCAAAGCACTGGAGAGGGCGGGAGTGCCCCTGGATGTTGCGAAACAGGCGGGACTGCTTCTGTCTCGGGAAGACGGCAGTTCCTACGACCGCTTCCGGGGACGCGTCATGTTTCCGATCGAAGATGCCTCGGGCCGCGTGATCGCCTTCGGCGGCCGCGTGATCGGCGACGATGAGCCAAAGTATCTGAATTCACCGGAGACAGCCGTCTTCATCAAGGGGCGTAACCTGTTCGGAATCCGGCAGGCAAAGGAGGCGATCCGACGCAAGGGATACGCCGTTCTCGTGGAAGGATACTTCGACGTCATCTCCCTTTGGAACACCGGAGTACGGAACGCCCTCGCCTCCCTGGGTACGGCACTGACATCGGATCAGGTACACCTGCTCAAGCGCTATACAAGGGACGTTGCCGTGATATTCGATTCCGATCCAGCGGGCCGCAAGGCCCTGGACCGGAGCCTCGAATTGTTTCTGGCGGCCGACATGGAGGCCCGGGCCGTGTTTCTGCCCGACGGGGCGGATCCGGACGACTTCGTCCGGGCATCCGGGGCGGAGGCGCTGGAAGAACTGGTGCAGCGATCCCCGACGTTCATGGATTACTACCTGGAGACGCTGGCTGGCAGCGGAAGCACCGTCAGCGCAAGGACGGCGGCAGCACAGGGCGCCGTGGCCATGCTGGCCAAAGTAGACGATCCCATCAAGCACAACCTGCTTTTGAAACGGGTATCCGAAAAGACGGGCCTCGACCCGTCGGTGCTGAAAAGACAGGTCGGAAAAACCGTGGGTACCCGGGAGACAACCGTAGCCGGAGGAAATCCAAAGGCCCCGCGGCCTGAACCGGACCGACTGGAGTTGAATCTGGTTCTGCTCATGATCGAGCATCCATTCCGGATTCCCGACGTGATCGGGTCGGGCGTTCTGGACCATTTTGCTGACGGAGCCTTGCGCGCCTTTACGGAGACCCTTGCCGACGCCTTCAGCAGAGACGGACGGATCGATGTGGCCTCGCTGGCCATGGAAATCCCCGAGGAAGGGATCCGGCAGAGCATATTGAAATCGCTCGTCCAGAAGCAGCCGCTGGATGAGGGCCTGGTGGAACGATTCCTCAGGGACAGCATCGGACAGATTCGCAGGAAATGGTTCCGCAGGCAGCACGAGCAGTTAAGGCAACGCCTGCTCAGCGCCCAGGAACACGAAGACGGGACTCTTTGTGAAGCCCTGCTCCGGGAGAAAGAGCGGCTGCTGAACATGGAAAGGAATCTGCGGAAGGGAATCTGACGGTTCGTTTCCCTCCGGTTTGATGATCCGGCAAAAAACAGGGAGAGAATATATGGCGAAAGACATTCAGTCCGATGAGTTCAAAAAGTTGATTTCCCTCGGCGAGGAGAAGGGTTTTCTCACATATGACGACGTGAACGATCTGTTGCCGTCGGATATCGTCTCCTCCGATCAGATCGATGACATCATTATGCTCTTTGGAGAAAAGAACATTGATATCATCGATACGGACAAGGGCGACAAGCTGATTGTCAAGAAGGCAGCCGAAGAAATCATCGAAACGAAGGAGGAAGACGTTCTCACCCTGATGCCGATCGCCGGGAAAACCGGTGACCCGGTAAAAATGTACCTTCGGGAGATGGGAATGGTGTCCCTGCTCAGCCGCGAGGGGGAGGTTGAGATCGCCAAGAAGATTGAGGCGGGCGACAAGGTCGTCATGGACTCGGTCTTCAGCGTGGACTGTTGCATCAAATACGTGGTCGAGCTGGGCGCAAAACTGAAACGGGAAGAGATCCGCATCAAGAGCGTCATCGACAATCTGGAAGACGAGGACGGTTTCGTCGAGGAAGACCTCCACAAGCAGAGAGTCGTCAAGCTGATCGACCGGGTCGCCACCGTGGACCGGAAAAATGACCAGATTCACAAACGACTCAAGGAAAAGGGGCTCGAGGAGGAAATCCGCAAAGAACTCCGGGACGATCTGGAGAAAAACAGGAAGAACATCGTTCGCCTCTGTCGCAAGGTCCGGTTCAGCAAAAGGCAAACCCATTCCATGGTTGCCATGCTGAAGGAGTATATCGCCGGGGTGGAAGAGGCCGACTGGATGATCCGCCAGTGCAAGGAGAGAACGGGCCTTTCTGTCAAGGAAATGGAGAAGACCTGGTCCCGTCTGCGGCAATCCCCCAAGGAGGCCAAGGCCATCGCGAAAAGCCTGCGGATCTCCCAGGAGCGCCTCAGAGAGTGCGAGGAGCAATACAGGGAAGCGACTCGGAAGATCAAGGCCGTGACCCTGGCGACGGGCCTCCCGGCGGCCACGCTGAAGAAGGTTGTCTACCTGATAGAAACGGGGGAATTCGATGCAGAGATCGCCAAGCGGAAACTCGTCGAAGCGAATCTAAGGCTCGTGGTCAGCATTGCGAAGAAATACACGAATCGGGGCCTTCAGTTTCTGGATCTGATCCAGGAAGGAAACATCGGCCTCATGAAGGCCGTGGACAAGTTCGAATACCAACGGGGCTACAAGTTCTCCACGTATGCCACCTGGTGGATCCGCCAAGCCATCACGAGAGCCATCGCGGATCAGGCCCGAACGATCCGGATCCCGGTGCATATGATCGAAACGATCAACAAACTGATCCGCACCTCCCGGTACCTTGTGCAGGAACTGGGACGGGAACCCACACCCGAGGAAATAGCCAACAAGATGGAGTACCCGCTGGAAAAGGTCCGCAAGGTATTGAAAATCGCCAAGGAGCCCATCTCCCTGGAGACTCCCATCGGAGAGGAGGAGGACAGTCATCTCGGTGACTTCATCGAGGACAAGAAGATCATGTCCCCCTCCGAGGCAACCATCAGCATGGACCTCGCGGAGCAGACAAGAAAAATCCTGGCGACTCTGACCCCGCGGGAAGAGAAGGTGCTCCGCATGCGGTTCGGCATCAGTGAGCGCATGGACTATACCGACGAGGAAACCCGAGAACTACTCGAATCCTCGCGGCGGGAGACCCCGCGTCCGCTTCCGGCATCCACGGGGAAGAAAATGATCAACCCGCCCCGGAGACGGGTCCTCAAGCTTGTGACGAAATAGGCCATTGACAGCGCCACCTATCAGGTATAGCAAACAGACGCGCCGTGGACGGATGGACCATGCGTACGCGGACGCAGGGAAACTGGAAAGGGCCCATAGCTCAACTGGTAGAGCCACCGGCTCATAACCGGTCGGTCCCTGGTTCGATCCCAGGTGGGCCCACCATTTGTTTATTCAAGGCCATGAAGATACCAGAACAGTCATCGGCGGTTTCAACCGCAAGCAGCAGGAAGGGGCGGACCGTTCGGTCGACAATCGCCGGCGGTGCAAGTTCCCGACAGGGAACCCCCGTCCCGCAGGAATGAATGAATGCACCGGTCTCGGTGCATTTTTTTTTGCAACCACATTTAACCGAAGGGAGAAGATCCTTGAAAGAACTGCTTTCTCTCTTAAGAGATCTGCAGAACGTCGATTCCGCAATCGAGAAAATCCAGGGTCGGAAGACCCGTCTGCCCGGCCTGATCGAGGAATTGGACGGGACGTTCACCGCCACAAGGGCGGAGATGGAAGAACAAAAGGAAAAGTTACAGGAGGCAACCAAAAAGCACCGAGAAAAGGAAGAACTCCTTCGGCGGGGACAGGAATCCCTGAAAAAAGCAAAGGCTCGCCAGTTTGAAGTCAAAACCAACAAGGAATACGAGGCCGTCCTGAAGGAAATCGAGACCCTGGAAGTCAGGAACGGCCAGTTGGAAGACGAAATCCTCGAGGCGATGGAGGAAATGGACCGGGTTCGCGTTCTCGTGCGGAATATTGAGCTCGATTTCGATCAAGCTCGATCGCGATACGAGGGAGAGCGCAAGGAGAGGGCCGAGGAACTGGCCCTCGCCGACGAGGAATTACGCTCGATCAGGGAAAAGAGCCAGGCCTTGCGCGGGCGAGTCCCCCAGGACATTCTGAGGAAATACGACGCCATACGCAACGTAAATGCCGGCGTGGCGGTCACGGGTGTCTGGAAGGAAGTCTGCCAGGGATGCCGGATGAATCTCCCTCCCCAACTCTACAACGAGATACAGAGAGAGGAAGAGATCCGGTTCTGTCCCAATTGCAACCGGATCCTCTACTGGGACGACCAGAGCAACGGGAATCAGGACAAAAACAATCGGGGCTCTTGATTCCGCCTTCCTGATGGGATATTTTACCGAGCAGGCTTCTTCTGCATGACGAAGCG
>CAZXMK010000067.1:0-11777 GCA_964641935.1 uncultured Syntrophaceae bacterium | reverse complement strand
TCGGCGTGGTCCGGATCACGAATACCCACCTGCTGTTTCCGCCGGACCGGTTTCTCTTTCGAACGGACATCCGGGAGCCGGTGACAATCGAATTGCTGGCGCTCCTGAACCCCGACTGGGACGCACCGGACTTTTCGCTGAACGAACTGATGGCCCGGGTGCAGGACCTTTACGATGAACGGGAGACGGAGGACGGTGGGCGGGATCCGTCGGCGGCGTCCGGCCCCGGCGGGAAGCCTTCCGGAGGGGAGGCCGGGACAGCGTGATGGAATGCCTGCTGTGGGCAGCCGTCGTCTATGCCGCCGCCTCGGTGAACTTCGCCATCCTCGTCCTCGCCGTCCTGGGGAAGGGGGATCCCAGGGGCCGTTTCAGCGGGAATGCGGGCACCACGAACGTGTACCGCATGGCCGGTCCCTTCTGGGCCGCGGTGGTCCTGCTTCTGGACGTGGGGCGGGCCGTGGCCGCGGCGGTCCTGGGAATGATGTTTTTGCCGCCGGATCAGGTCCCCTGGCTCGGCCTGGCGCTGGTGGCGGGAAACCGGTTCCCCTGTTTCCACGGCTTCCGGGGCGGAAAGGGCGTGGCCGCCTACCTCGGGTTCGCGGGGGTCCTGGCCCCCTGGGCGGCGGTCCTGGCGTCGGCGCTGTGGGTGGTTGTCTTCTCGGTCGTCCGGGTGCCCTTTGTGGCCTCTTTTTATATGATCGCCGCCCTCGCGGCGGGAGAGGGACTGGCTTCCGGGGCGTCGCCGGGCGCCGCCGCTGCGGTGGCGGCGACGGTCCTCATGATTCTTGCGGGCCACCGGCGGAATATTCGGGAGACTGTGATGGGGATGAAGACGGAGACCTCCGTGAACGATTCGGGGGCTCGCTGACAGGAGTTGCACGATGAAAAAAGAGGAAGTGCCGCAGGATGATATCCGCCATTTCCGGACCGCCCGCAAGGCGGCCTATGCCGTGGACGAAGAGGGACATTACACGACCGTTCCGACCACCGGCTGGGGCGTGGAGGAAGTGATCCTGTATCAGGCCATCGGGGAGTTCGAGGAGCAGGCGGAGGCCTGCCGGCAGCGCGTACTCCGTGGAGAAGACTCGCCCATCGCCTTTTTCATGTACAAGCGCTGCATGGATCCCACGGTCCTGGCCCAGGCCATGGGCCTGCCGAAATGGAGGGTCAAGCGGCACCTGAAGGGGAAGGTCTTTGCCCGGATGGGGGAGGAGTTGCGGAAGGAATATGCCAGGATCCTGCGGGTTCCCCCGGATGCCCTGACGCCGTTTCGTCCCGAGGTGCTGGAGCGGGAGACATACGAACTGCCCACGGGACTCTCCACGGTGGACCGGGAGGCCGGAAGAATTCCCGGTCCGAAATCGGAAGCCGGAAAAACGAACCGAAGGAGCACCCCTTGAAGCACGCCATCGATTTTGAACACCGCCATTACGGCCACTGCGAGAGCGGAGTCGTCTCCGGCCTCCTCAGGCACAGCGGGCTCGACCTCTCGGAGGCGATGGTTTTCGGGCTTGCCAGCGCCATCATGTTCGCCTACGTGCCGTTCCTGCGGATGAACAACATGCCCACCATTTCCTACCGGATTCTTCCCCGGACGATCATCAGCGGCATCCAGGGCCGCCTGGGCATTCCCTTCCGGAAGCGGACCTACCGGGATCCCCGCCCGGCGATGGAGGAGCTGGTCGATTTCATGAGGAAGGGCCAGATCGTGGGTCTCCAGACGTCGGCATACTGGCTGACATACTTTCCACCCGAGATGCGGTTCCAGTTCAACGTCCACAACCTGATCGTATTCGGGGTGGAGGACGGCGAGTTCCTGGTGAGCGACCCCGTCTTCGAGCATCCCGTCCGCATCAAGGCGGCGGATCTGGAAAATGCCCGTTTCGCCAAGGGCGTCATGGCCCCCAAGGGATTTGTCTATCACCCCGAAGGGGTACCGGCCTCGGTGGACCTGCCGGTGCTGATCCGGAAAGCCGTTGTCCGGACGCTCTTCATGATGCTCTCCTCGCCGCCCCCCTTCGGAATTCGTGGGATATTTTACCTGGCCGGGAAAATCGAGCGGTTGGACCGAAGCAGGGATGGCCGCTACATCCGCCTCTTCCTGGGACATATGATCCGGATGCAGGAGGAGATCGGTACCGGCGGGGGCGGATTTCGCTTCATGTATGCCGCGTTTCTCCAGGAGGCGTCGGAGATCATGCGTTCGGCCGCCTTGCAGGAGGCGTCGAGGAAAATGACCCTGGCGGGGGACCAGTGGCGGACCTTCGCGCTGGCCTGCGCCAGGATCATCCGGCAGCGCGACGGCGCTCCGGACCTGAAGGAGATCGCCGCGCTGCTCCGCCGCTGCGGCGAGATGGAGCGGGACGTGTACGTCCTGCTGAAAAAGGGAATCTGAGGTCTCCGCGGGGGAGGTCGTCGATGCGTGTCGCCCTGGTCCAGCCGGCCGGGTCCAACTGGGTCCGGGGCCGACGGGACATGGCCGCCGTGGCCAACCGGATGGCTCCGCTGGGTCTCCTGTCCATCGCTGCCTGGCTCGAGCGCGAGGGGCACGAGGTGTCGGTCCTGGACTGCCTGGGACCCGACGCCGCGCCCGGCGCGGAGGCGATCATCCGGGGCCTGCTTGGATTCCGCCCCGACCTGGTAGGATTCTCGACCACCACCTCCAGCTTTCTCGACGGCCATGCCCTGGCGGTTCGCCTGAAGGAGGCCGACCCGGGGATCCGGACCGTCTTCGGCGGCGTCCATGTCTCGGCCGTCGGCGCGTCGCTCCTGGAGCGGTTCGAGGCCATTGATTATCTCTGCCCCGGGGAGGGGGAGGTCACGCTGGCGGCGCTGGCCGGCGGCGGGGATCCCCGGGAAATCGACGGCCTCGTTTGGCGTGACGGTAAGCGAATCACAGCCAACCGGGAGCGGCCGACCCTGCCCGACCTGGATCGCCTTCCTTTCCCGGCGTACCACCTGCTCCGGGGGTTCCCGCGGGGCTATAACCTTCCACTGTTCAGCTACATCCGGACGCCGGGAGCCACCATGGTGACAAGCCGCGGCTGCCCCTACCGCTGCAGCTACTGCGACCGGTCCGTCTTCCGGCAGTCCTACCGCATGAATTCCCCGGAATACATCTACGAGCACCTGAGCCACCTGCGAAGGCATTTCGGGGTGCGCCATGTCAACATTTACGACGACCTGTTTACGGCCCACCGCCCGCGCATCGCCGAGCTCTGCCGGCTCCTCCGTTCCCGGCCCCTGGGGATCCAGTTCAACTGCGCCGTCCGGGCGGGCCATACGGATCGCGAGCTCCTCCGGATGCTCAGGGAGGCGGGCTGCCTGATGGTTTCCGTGGGCATCGAATCGGGGGAGCCGGGGCTGCTGGCCCGGCACAAGGCCGGGGTGACCCTGGAGGAGATGCGGGAGACGGTGGCGCTGATCCGGGAGAGCGGGCTCCGTGCGAAGGGGCTGTTCATGATGGGGCTGCCCGGCGAGACGGAGGAGTCGATCCGGAAGACCAGCGACTTCTGCCTGTCCCTGGAACTGGACGACATGAACATGGCCAAGTTCACCCCGTTCCCGGGGGCGCCCGTCTGGGGCTCTATCCGGGAGGAGGGAACCTTCGAGGAGGACTGGCCGCTGATGAACTGCCTGAACTTCGTCTTCGTGCCCCGGGGCATCGCCTCGCGGGACTGCCTCGACGAGTTGTACAACCGGCACGTGAAGCGGTTTTACACCGACCCGGGCTGGCGGCGCCGCCTGATCCGCCGGACCTGGCAGCATCGCTGGAGCCTCTGGTACCTGTTCTCCCACCTGCCCCAGTTCTGGACGGCGAAAAACTCGTTCCAGCCCAAGGGATGACCGGGCCCGAAACCCCGGGATGAACCGGAGCGCCCCGGCTCCGGGATTTTATTTCTTTCTGTTGTTGAGGATGTAGTCCGACAGCGCGTTGAGAGAGGCGAACACCTTCACCCCCAGTTCCTTGTTGTCGATCTTGACGCCGTAGTCCTTCTCGATCATCATCACCAGCTCGAGCACGTCGATGGAGTCCAGGCCGAGGTCTCCACCAACCAGCGCCCCATCCTCGTCGATATCCTCCGGGGCCACGTCCAGCAGGCCCAGTGTGGAAATAATCTTCTCTTTCAATTCCTGCTTCAGTCTGTCCATTTGCGTTCTTCTTCTCCTTGCCGTAAATAACCGGGCCCGTCCACGGGCCTTTATCCATCTCCGTTCCGCCCTTCCCCGGCCTGGCCGGAAAGAGGGGGGCGGAGCAGGATTCGTTCCATGAGCCGCCGGGTTGCATGCTTCATCAGCAGCCGGACGTACCGTGCCCCCGCCAGCCAGGCCCCGGCGAGGAACACCAGGTGGGACAGGCCGTACGTCAGGGGGCCGCCGACGGCGATGATCAGGGGTTCCCGGAACCAGGCAGCCAGCACCCCGAGGGCGGCCACGGCGGGCCAGCCGATCACGTAGCTGAGGCCGACGAGGAAGAGACCCGCCCACACCCGGGGGGAAGGTTTTCTTCGGATTTCCCGCAGGTCCGGAGGGTGTTCGAGAGCGTCCCGGACATAGGCCGTTCGGGCCAGGCGCTCCGCGATTTTCCGGATCATGCCCGGACCTGCCTGTGCATCACCGGGAGACCCGGACGTTCTGAAAGGCGAAATCAAACTCCTGCCACGACCAGAAAACCTTGCGGTAATAAACGTAAGGATGAATCGTCAGCTTGCGAATGGACCTCATGCCGGGGACCTGCTTGAAGTGCAACAGGACGCTCTTGGTCGCGCGGCCATCGAGGGGCACCCCCCTGCTTCCGGCACTGTACATGGTCGTCTTTTCGTTCCCGCTGTAGAACGTGACTTCCGATACGTTGTGTTCTTTTCCCTCCGGGTCGGTGATCCGGGACTTGGTCCAGCGGTAGGCATGGTCGTACAGGGCCACGCTGCGGATCGAGTCCTCCGTCAGGTTGGTGATGTCCACCCGGACCAGGATATCCTTGCCGGCGGATTTCACGCTGATCAGCTCAAACAGGACGTCGTTGCCTTCGTGGGATCCGATGGCGTGCGGGTTCCGCCGGACCGGCGCCTTCGCCGGCGGAGCCGGTGCGGCGGGCTTTTCGACATCCCGGGACGGCTCCGGAGACGGCAGGATCTTGGCGAAGAAGCCGTCATCCTTGTCCTTTTCCTCGGGAGGCTTGGCAGCCGGGGTGTGCTCAGCGGGTTTCCGTTCGATCGGTTTGCGATTAACCTGTTTGCGATCGGCGGGTCTGCGGTCGACGGGTTTCCGTTCGGCTGGCCTGTAATCGGCCACCCGTTTTCCGTCGTCCACGCTCTCCTCCAGGACGGTCCGCACCCGGAACGCCATCTTCACCCTGACGCTGTCCCCCTCGTTGATGAAGGAAATGAGGCGGACGGACTGGATCCGGGCCTCCGTCACGGCCTGGTGGGACGATTCAGCGGTGACGGTGAAATTCGTCACCTCCGTGGTGGATGTAGAGTGCTGCGTTTTGGCGTCGTTTTTTACCTCCGCCAGCTTGTCGATGATCGCCAGAGCCGAGGCCTCGGCCGGCGTCTGGGATCCCCGGGCCGTAGCCAGTGCGGTCTTGAAGATGATGGATTCGCGGATCCGCTTGGTGTCGTGAAGGGCCTGCTGAGCGTCCCGGAAGGCCTTGTCCGCCTCCTCTTTCTGGGATTGGACGGCGGCAGCCTCGCGGGTCGTCCTGTCGAGCTGTTCCTCGCGGCGCTTCAGGATGGAGGCCTGGCTTTCCTTGTCTGACTGGGCCTCCCGAATCCTCTTCTGGAGGGAGGCGATGCGGTCCTGGTAGGACTTGACCTGCTCCTGGAGCCCTTCCTCGGCGGCGGCGTTCGTCTGCGCAGTCTCCCGGATCATCCGGTAGGCGCGATCAAGATCGTGGGCGGTAGGGGTATAGCGGTTTTCGACGAGGAAATTGTCCAGGTCCTTCTTGCTCGTCACCACAACCGCCCGGATTCCACGGGATGCAGGCGGCGGCTTGACGCGCCCCCCCTTCGGGGCCTGGAAGGGATAGAGCTCGTAGCGCTTCAGCCGGAGATAGGTCGTTCCCCGGGTGCCCTTTTCCATCTCGTAGCGGAGGGGCTCCTCGTTGTTCCACTTGGCCGTTCCCTCCTCGATGGCGCGGATGAAGTCCACCGACAGGACCGTGTTGATGACCTTCGAAAAGGACTGGATGTAGGTTCCCATATACTGGGCCATCAGGGGCGCGGAGGCCTGGTCGGCCAGGGCCTCCAGCGTATGGGCCTTGTCCTTGAAGCCCCGGGTGAACAGGACCGCCACGGCGGCCTCTCCCTGCTTCTCGGTCTGAAGCCATTTCTTGAGGGATGCCTGCTGGGCCTGGATGTCCTGGTTGTAGCGGGCGACTTGGCTGTCCAGGTTTTCGATGCCGGTCCGGATGGTCCGGACGTTTTTCTGCTGCTCCTCCCGCTCCGAAAAAACGGCCTGGTATCGGCTCGTCAGATCGTCCCGTTTCTTCTTGGCCCTGATGAACTCGCGGTTCGCGTCGGAGACCCCCTTCTTGTAGGCGGAGTCGTCCCGCTCCTTTTCCTCTTCCGCGGATTTCAGGTTCGCCCTTTCCTCCTGGGAGGTGGAAAAGCCCTCCCGCTTGTCCACCTCCGAGCGGATGATCTCCCTGACCGCGCCGGCATCGTCGGAGCGGAGCGTCACCCAGCGGCTCAGGGGCACGGTGGCGGCAAGGACCGGGACGGCCATGAGCACAATGAATACAACCGGGACCCATTTTCGGAAGGCCGCAGGCATGGATTATGATCCTTTCTGTATTGTGCCCGGTAACAGGCTGGAACGAAAGAAAGACAGCAGGTACCCGGAACCCTCGTTCTGAGGACCCGATTCCCCTCCTCCGGGCAGGGCGTAATCTAATGGATCGATTGCCTGATGTCAAATCATTTTCAGCGATTACGAGGGAACAATCCTGTTGACAGTGGTTTTGGTGCATGTTAGGAATGACGACCTCGCGGAAAGCACGCAACTGCGCGGTTTTGAGCCCCTGCACCGGGCCGCGGAAGCGTGGATGCAGCGGCATGCCGATATGTTGCCGGGGAGCCCCCGCGGGGGCCCTGTGCAGGGACATCAGGAGGCGTTCATGACCTTTCAAGAGCTTGTCCTGGCCCTCGACCGCTACTGGGCCGATCAGGGCTGCGTCATCCAGCAGCCCTATGACCTGGAGGTCGGGGCGGGGACCTTCAATCCGGCCACCTTCCTTCGCTCTCTGGGGCCGGAGCCGTGGAACGTAGCCTATGTGGAGCCGTCGCGGCGGCCCACCGATGGGCGCTACGGGGAAAACCCCAACCGTCTGCAGCATTATTACCAGTACCAGGTGATCATGAAGCCCTCTCCCCTGGACGTCCAGGATCTCTACCTGGATTCGCTCCGCAGCTTCGGCATCGATCCCCTGGACCACGACATTCGCTTCGTCGAGGACGACTGGGAGTCTCCCACCGTCGGGGCCTGGGGCCTCGGGTGGGAGGTCTGGCTGGACGGCATGGAGATCACCCAGTTCACCTATTTCCAGCAGGTCGGGGGCTTCGACCTCAAACCGGTTTGTTCCGAGATCACTTATGGCATCGAACGGATCGCCATGTACATCCAGGGGGTGGACAACGTCTACGACCTCATGTGGAACGATACGGTGACATACGGGGACGTGCATCACCGGGGAGAGGTCGAATGGTCCGTCTACAATTTCGAGAAGGCCGACACGGCCATGCTGCGGACGCTGTTCGACATGTACGAGGCGGAGGGAATCCGGGCCGCCGGACTGGATCTCGTTCTGCCGACATATGACTGCTGCCTCAAGTGTTCGCACACATTCAACATGCTCAATGCCCGCGGAGCCATCAGCACGGCCGAGCGGACGAGCTACATCGGCAGGGTGCGCAACCTTGCCCGGCTCAGCGCCGAGGGATACCTGAAGCAGAGAGAGAAAATGGGCTACCCGCTGCTGGGCCGGACGTGGAAGACATCCTGAACGGGCGGCTTCTGAACCTGTCGTTGAACCAGGCTGCACCAATACGCACGAAAGCCGAATTCCCGGGACCCTGAGCCTCAAGGCGTGCCTGACGGCGCGCCGCAGGACGACGGGTGGGGGAATTTCGGCGGTTCGGCGCTTTTTTAGCATTCTGCACAAAGCGGCTGCACGGATACGCTGGATACGGGAGATGAACATGGGCAAGGAATTGCTTCTGGAAATCGGAACGGAGGAAATCCCCGCGGGTTTCCTGCCGAAGGCGATCGCCGACATGGATGAAATGGTCCGGAAGGCCCTCGCCGAAGAGAGAATTTCTCACGGACCGGTGCGGGTTCTCGCGACGCCCCGCCGCCTCTGCCTGACCGTGGCGGACGTGGCGGAGCGGCAGGAGGACCAGCTTGTGGAGAAGATGGGGCCGGCCCGGAAGGTCGCCTTCGACGAGGCCGGAAACCCCACCAAGGCCCTCCTCGGCTTCGCCCGGGGTCAGGGCCTCGACGTCTCGGAACTGGAGACGGTCGTGACGGAGAAGGGGGAGTATTTCTGCGCCCGCAAGAGGATCGCCGGGGTCGAGACAGTGTCCATCCTGCCGGGCCTCCTGCCGAAGCTCCTGATGTCCATCCCCTTCAAGAAGACCATGCGCTGGTCCTCTTTCGACCTTCGCTTCCCGCGGCCCATCCACTGGATTCTGGCCCTGTTCGGAGGTGAGGTGGTGCCGTTCGGCATCGAGAACATCACAACCGGCCGGGAAACCCGGGGGCACCGCTTCATGAGTCCTGATCCGTCTCCCGTGAAGGGGTTTGAGGATTACCTGAACGTCCTCCGCGGAAAATTCGTGATCGTCGACCCGGAGGAGCGCAAGCGCATCATCCGGGAGGAGAGCCGCAAGGCGGCCGCGGCGGTCGGCGGCCGGCCCCTGGAGAATGACGATCTTCTGGAGACGGTGACGTTTCTGGTCGAGTATCCGACGGTTGTGTGCGGAAGCTTCGACGCGGCCTACCTGGACCTTCCCCGGGAGGTGCTCATCACCTCCATGATGTCCCATCAGAAGTACTTTCCCGTCGTGGACGCAGGAGGTAAGCTCCAGGCCCACTTCCTGACGGTGAACAACACGCTGGCGCGGGACCCCGCCGTGGTGACCCGCGGCAATGAAAAAGTCATCCGGGCCCGCCTCTCCGACGCCCGGTTCTTCTTCGACGAGGATCAGAAAATACCGCTCGACCGGCGCGTGGAGGATCTTCGCAAAGTCGTGTACCACAGCCTGCTGGGGACGTCCTTCGACAAGGTCGAGCGTTTCCGGGCGCTGGCGGCGGCCGTCGCCGGCCGGGTCTGCCCCGCAAAGAAAGGGACAGTCGACCGGACAGCCTGGCTGGCCAAGGCGGACCTGGACACGCAGATGGTCGGCGAGTTCCCGGAACTCCAGGGTGTCATGGGGCGGGAATACGGCCTCCTGGCGGGGGAGGATCCCGCCGTGGCCGGCGGCATTTACGAACACTACCTTCCGGTGGTCGCCGGCGGCGACCTGCCGCAGACGGATGAAGGGGCCGTTGTCAGCATCGCCGACAAGCTGGACACGATCGTCGGATTCTTCGGGGTCGGCGTGGTCCCCACGGGAACGGCGGATCCCTATGCCCTGCGCCGGCAGGCCTTGGGCATCCTCAACATCATCCTGGACCGGGGGTATGCCCTTGACCTCGGCGAGCTCGTGGAGGAGAGCCTGGCCATCCTGGGGCCGCTGGTGAAAAAGCCCCGGGCGGACGTGAAGGCCGACGTTCTGGCTTTCATCCAGGCCCGTTTCCAGAACCAGCTCATCACCCAGGGGTACGCCTATGACGTGGTCGACGCCGTTCTGGCCGCCGGAGCGACGGACGCCGTGCAGGTTCTCCAGCGGGTCAAGGCAATGGATGTCTTCAAGTCCCACGAGGCCTACCGCCCCCTGGCGACGGCCTTCAAGCGGGCGGGGAACATCATCCGTGACTTCCAGGGGGGGAATGTGGATCCCTCCCTCTTCGAGGGCGAAGAGGAAAAGGCGCTTCACGCGGCATTTCTCGGCATGAAGGAAAAGGCCCAGTCGAACATCTCCCGGCACGACTATCTGGCGGCCCTTGCGGAGATGGCCGGGATCCGCGGGCCTGTGGACGCCTTCTTCGAGAAGGTCCTGGTCATGGCGAAGGACGACCGGATCCGTTTCAACCGCCTGTCTCTGCTCAGCGAGATATCTTCCTTTTTCCGGCAAGTGGCCGATTTCTCTAAGATTGTCACGGAATCATGAGGCGTGGGAAGAAGACTTCGAAGGTGCGGCGGATTTTTGGACCGCCTTGTCCCCGCCTGAAAAGGGGAGCAACCATACCGGCGCCTGCCGGATACGAAGGGTGAGAAGCCGGTACCGACAGAGAAGAAAATCAGCCGGCCCGCAAGCGTTCCGCCGTAAAGACGGGCGGGCCGGGGGGAGTTGAAAAATGGCGTCGGATCCCGTCAGCAGCAGAAAAATATCCGAGCTCGAGGAGAAGCTGATTCTCCGCAAGCAGCTCCAGGACATCACCAACCGCATCCACGCGGCGCAGAACCTGAAGCAGATCCTGGTGGACCTGAAGGACGGCATCCTCACGCTTTTCGACGCCCATTCCGTCACGATCTACGTGGTGGACAAGATCCGCAATGAGATTTACTCCATGTTTCTGAGCGGTACGGAGCTCAGGGACATCCGGGTCCCCATCAGCAACAACAGCATCGCCGGTTTTGTGGCCAACACGGGCAAAATCGTGAACATCGCCGATGCATACGATGTGGAAGAACTCCGGAAGATCGACAAGAACCTGAACTTCGACCCGAGCTGGGACAAGAAGACCGGGTTCCGGACCCGACAGATCCTGGCCATGCCGGTTCTGTACAACAATACCCTGATGGGGGTCGTCCAGATCATCAACCGCAAGGGTTCGACGGGCCGGTTCTCCGATGATGAAGAGAATTTCCTCCGCGAGATCGGCCAGGTCCTCGGGGTATCCTTCTTCAACCAGGAGCGGTTTGCCCGGCGCCGGAAGACCAAGTTCGACTACCTTGTGATCCGTGGACTCCTGAAGGAGGACGAGCTGGATGGTTCCTGGGACGAGGCCCGGGAGCAGAAAGAGACCATGGAAAACTTCCTCATGAAGAAATTCAAGATTTCCCGGGAAGACATCGGGAAATCCTATGAGGAGTTTTATCGCTGCCGCTTCATCCAGTTCAACGACAAGCTCCCCATTCCCGGAGAGCTGCTGAAGAACCTCAAGCCCGAGTACCTGCGCCGGGAGCTGTGGGTGCCCATTGAAAAGATCGACGGCCAGATCCACGTCATCGTCGACGATCCGAACAACATCCTCAAGCGGGACACCATCGAAAGCCTCCTCAAGACGAAAGCGGTCAAGTACGACGTCTCCCTGCCGGAGGACATCATCAAGTACATCGCCCAGTTCTTCCATTCCGCGGTGGACGAAACCTCCATCTCGGAGATCCTGGGAAGGATGGACACGCCGGAGGAGGAAGCATACGAGGATGGCGAGGAGATCGTCACCGAGTCCGACAGCGCCATCATGCAGCTGGTGAACAAGATCATCAACGATGCCTACGCCCGCCGGACTTCGGATATCCACATCGAGCCGAACGTCACCAAGAAGAATGTGGAGATACGGCTCCGCGTCGACGGGGACTGCGGCCTCTACCAGACCGTCCCCTTCAGTTACCGGAACGCCATTGTGTCGCGCATCAAGATCATGTCCAACCTGGACATCACGGTGAAGCG
>CAZXMK010000066.1:0-11834 GCA_964641935.1 uncultured Syntrophaceae bacterium | reverse complement strand
CGGCTGGATCCGGCCGAGGTAATTCGAGATCGCAGCGTCGTACCGGGCCGTGAGCTGGAAGGTTTTCGTCGCCAGGCGGTAGTTCGTGGCCTCGGAAATCTTCCCTCCCGTCTCCTTCATTTCGTTCAGGATGAGGGGGTAATCCGCCGGATCGGTGACGACGGTGACGAATCGCCAGTTCTTGGCCGCCGCCCGGAGCATCGTCGGGCCGCCGATGTCGATGTTCTCGACCGCCTCCTCCAGGGTGCATCCGGGTTTGGCGACGGTGTCCTCGAAGCGGTACAGATTGATGACGACCATGTCGATCAGGTCGATCTCGTGCTCCCGGGTCGCGGCGATGTGCCCGGGATTGTCCCGGAGGGCCAGGAGGCCGCCGTGGATTTTGGGATGAAGCGTCTTGAGCCGCCCGTCCATCATTTCCGGAAAGCCTGTGTAGTCGGACACATCCACCACGGTCAATCCGCTCTTGCGGAGCTGGGCGGCGGTGCCGCCGGTGGACAGGATCTCCACGCCGGCGGCGGCGAGTCCCTTTGCGAATTCCACAATTCCCCCCTTGTCGGTCACGCTGACGAGGGCTCTCTTGATTACGTTGGCTGTCATGAGGATTCTCCCGATTTCCTTTCCTGGAGTCATAAAAAGGGGACTATCGTCCCCGGATCTGTCTCATGCGGGCGACGCGGCGTCCGATCAGGTCCGCCGTGCCGATATCGGGCCGGTGGTCCACGGGGCCCTTGACGGCATTCGCGGCGCATTCCGCCACGGCCTCCGCCCCGGCCAGGGTTGCGGCGATGCCCACGACGCCGATAGCCCGGGACGTGCTCATGTACAGGCCGTCGGGCCGCTGGTCAACGGATGAATAGTAAAGGCGGGCGGCTCCCGGGTCGCCGATGGTGATCCTGGCGGCCGTGGAGGAAGCGTCGGGGTGGTCCTTCGGGAGGCCGTATCCTTTGGGAACGATGTACTTGCATACCGTCGCCTTCTGCTCGAAGCAGACCGGGAACCGGTCCAGGGTTCCGTCGGTGATGGCCCTGCACAGTTCCACAAAGTCCGACTTCAGGAGCGGGAGAATGTTCATGGCCTCAGGGTCCCCCAGGCGGGCATTGTACTCGAGAAGCTTTACGCCGCTTTTCGTGACGATGAAGCCGCCGTACATAATGCCCTTGTACAGGGAGCCCGTCTCCCGGGCGATTGCATCCGCCACCTGCCGTGTGATCGCCAGGCCGTCCGCGACGTCCCGCTCCGTCAGGAACGGCAGCAGGTGATCCTCGCAGGAGTAGGATCCCATGCCTCCCGTGTTGGGGCCCCGGTCGCCGACAAAGCGCCGCTTGTGGTCCTGCACGGCCGGTGTCGCGACGACGGTCTTCCCGTCACAGAAACACTGCAGGGAAAATTCCTCCCCCTCCAGTTTTTCCTCGACGATCACCGAGGGGTGCTCGGCCAGGACCTGCCGGCAGTAGGCCAGGGCCTCCTCCCGGGTCTCGAAATGGTCACCCTGGACCAGAACGCCCTTGCCCCCCGTGAGGCCGTCGGGCTTGATCACGATCCCCTCCAGTTCGGACAGGAATTTCTCCAGACCGTCCGGAGAGGTGAAGACCCGGTACAGGGGATTACCGGGGATTCCGTACTTTTCCACGAGATTCCGGGTGAAGGACTTGGACGTCTCCAGCCGCGCCAGGTCTTTCGTCGGTCCCACCGCCGGGATACCGGCCTCCCGCAAGGCGTCCACGACGCCTTCATTCAGGGGATCCTCGGGCCCGACGAGGGCCAAGTCGACCCTGGCGGAACGGGCAAAGGCGGTGATGGCATTCAGGTCGCTGTAGCTTCCGAGGAGAACGTCCTGCGATAGGGAGGCGATGCCGGGATTGTTTGCCTTCATGCAGGCGAAAAGCCGGGGGCGGGTGGCCGACCGGATAAGGGTTTCGGCCATGGCGTGCTCCCGCGCGCCATTTCCGATCAACAGGACGCTGGACATTTCTTTCCTCCCTTGGGACGCTCCGGACAAGATTGAACGGACAGCAGATCCCAAGGGGACCCAGTCCGCAGAATAGAATTGACCCATTATCGAAAAAAAAGCGGCCCGTCAAACAAATCCCTCCGGCTTCACGGAGGGAAATCCGTTTGTCCTTTCCGTTGAGAATCTGGTACATTTCTGCATCACGATTGCGGCCGGTTCCCCGGCACGGGAAGAGAACCCTTGGAAAATCTGATCATCCTCAAACTGGGATTCATCGCGCTCCTGTTCATTCTGTCTGCGCTCCTTTCCTGCTCCGAGGCGGCGCTTTTCTCCCTGACCCCGCTGCACCTCCACAAGATGGTCCAGGAACGCACCCCCTTTCTCCGGGCGGTCCAGGGGCTTCTCGCGGATCGCCGCCGGCTCCTCGTGACGATTATTTTCAGCAACGAATCGGTTAACATCGGTGTCTCCGTCCTGGCCACCTCCCTGATCGTCAGCCTGCTGGGGGTCGATCTGGGGTGGCTGTCCATCGCCGTGACGATCCCGATCATCCTGATTTTCTGTGAGGCCGTTCCGAAGACCCTGGGCATGACCGATTCCATCCGCTATTCATCCCTGCTGTCTCCCCTGCTTTCCCTGGTCTCGGGCCTCGCCCGCCCTTTCGTATGGCTTCTGAATGCGGTATCCCGGGGGGTCGTTGTCCGGTTCGCCGGCCGGGAGTCCCCGGGCCGCTCCACCCTGATGGAAGACGAATTCAAGACCATGATCGATGCGGGCCGCCAGGAAGGCGCCCTCGAAGAGACCCAGCGGACCCTGATTCATGCCGTATTCGAGATGGAAGACCGTCCCGTTTCGGAGCTGATGGTACCCCGGGTGGATATATTCTGCCTCCCCTTATCCATGCCCATCGCCGAGATGAAACGGGAAGTGATTCGGGCACGGCACTCGCGCATCCCCGTTTTCGGACGGGACCGGGATGACATCCGGGGGCTCCTACTGGCGGTTGATCTCCTTAAAATTCCGGAGGGGTTGGAAAAGGTCTCCTCCATCGAGAGCTACCTGAGAAAGGTCTATTTTGTGCCGGAGTGCAAGACGGCGGGAAGGCTGCTGAGGGAGTTCCAGAAGCGGCGCCTGCAGACCGCGGTCGTGGTGGATGAATATGGAGGAGTGTCCGGGCTCATCACCCTGGAGGATATCCTGGAAAACCTCTTCCGTGATCTCTATGACGAGCACGGCATCCGGAAAGGCCTCTGGGAGAAGGTGGGGGAGAATGCCTGGGTCGTCTCGGGTCGCATGGAGACGGAGGACCTGAATGAGTTGCTCGGCCTGTCCCTGTCGCCGGAGGAGTTCGATACGGCGGGAGGATTCGTGCTGCATCTGTTCGGAAAGCTGCCGCATCGCGGGGAAGCCGTGTCCTTTGACGGGTACCGCTTCCTCGTGACGAAGGTCGGACCGGCCAGGATCCTCAACATCTGGGTCACGCGGGAAGCACGGGATAAAGGTGAAGGCCATGACGCTTGAGCAGACCTTCATCCTGGCGATCATTGCGGCCTGTGTGCTCCTGCAGGGGTTGTTCTCTGGAGGGGAGATTGCACTGGTGTCATCGGACATTCACAAGCTCCGCCAAAAGGCGAGGAGGGGTTCCCGGGCAGCCGGCATGGCACTGGAGTTGCGCGAAAAACCCCACCTGTTCCTGTCCATGGCGCCCATCGGGACCAATCTCTGTGAGGTCACGGCGAGCACCGGCGCCACCCTGCTTTTCATCTCCCTGTTCGGCCCCCTTCGGGGGGAATGGCTGGCCGTGGGGATCATGATCCCGGTCCTCCTCCTGTTCGGGGAGGTCATTCCCAAGAGTATCTGCCAGGCCCGGCCCGAGAGGTCGGCACAGCGGCTGTCCTGGTTCTTCCGCGGAGCCTCCTGGCTCCTGGCTCCCCTCGTTTTCGTCGTTTCCCGGTTGACCCTGCGCGTGGTTCTGCTCCTGACGGGAAAGACGGACCTCAGCTATTCCCCGTACATCACCCGGGACGCCCTGTTATCGCTGATCAGCAGTGGTTCCGACGGTGACACGGACATCCTCCGTTCCGAGAAGGACATGGTCAGGCGGGTGTTTGATTTCTCCGGGACCACCGCAGGTGAAATCATGGTGCCCCTGTCTGCCATGACGGTCCTTCCGGTAACGGCGACGCTGGAAGACGCCGTCCGGCTCGTCAGGGAACAGGGTTTTCTGCGGCTCCCTGTTTACCGCGACCAGGTACTGAACATTGTAGGGATTCTCGATACGTTCGACCTGCTGGCTTGCGTGCGGCCGGATCTCCGGCGCCAGGACGAGTCCGCCGAATCCGTCCAGGGCTGCCTGAAGACGGATGTGCTTTACGTTCCGGATACGATGCCCGCGAAGGATCTGCTTCTGGAGATGAAGACCCGGGGGGAGCGGATGGCCGCCGTGGTCGATGAATACGGAGGAGTCGTCGGGATCGTCACCCTGGAAGACATCCTGGAGGAGGTCGTGGGAGAGATCCACGATGAGTACGATGCGGGCGAGAAGCTGTTCAGGCGCCTGGGGCCGGGACACTATCTCTTCAATGCAAGGATCAGCATCGAGCGGATCCGGACCATCCTGCCGGTGGAGTTCCCGGAGGGCGATTACGAGACCCTGGGGGGATTTCTCCTGGCCCGAATGGGACGGATTCCGAAAAAACGGGATACGTTCCCGATCGGTCCGGTGATTTTTACCGTCGAGGATGCGGGGGAGCGGGCCGTGCGGGAAGTCGCGGCCCGGTTCCCGCCGGACCTGGAACGGCTGACCGGCGATGCAGTAGGCGGGGGCGGTTCATGGTCAGTGGAGAAGACATGATGGAACGGAAGAAGGGAGATCGCGATCTGCTTTGTCTCGTCCTGGCGGCGGGAAAGGGGACGCGGATGAAATCGGATCTGGCAAAGGTACTCCATTCGCTCTGCGGACGTCCGCTCCTGGCCTATGTCGTGGATGCCGCCAGGCGGATCGGTGCGGCCAGGACAGTGATCATTGTCGGACACCAGGCGGATCAGGTCCGGGAAAGCGTCCGGGGAGGAGACCTGGTATTCGTGGAACAGAGGGAGCAACTGGGAACCGGCCATGCCGTCCGCATCGCCCGGGAACACTTCCGGGACTGGAAAGGACCGATCCTGATCCTCTGCGGCGATGTGCCCCTGCTGACCCCGGAGACGCTGGAGTCGCTCCTGCTGGAGCACCATGCGAACGGGGCCGCGGTGACCGTCCTGACGACCGTTCTGGAAGATCCCGGCAGTTACGGGCGCGTGATCAAAGGGGAAGACGGGGAAGTCCTGCGCATCGTCGAGGCCCGGGACGCCAGTGAAGAGGAGAGAAGGGTCCGGGAGATCAATGCCGGGATCTACTGCGCCGGGGGAGGCTTCCTGGCCGAGGCGGTCGGGGAGATCCGGAACGAAAACGCCCAGAAGGAGTATTATCTGACGGATATTGTGGAGATCGCCCGGGACCGGGGATTTCGTGTCCGGTCTGTCGTGGCGGGCTTTCCGCCGGAAGTGATGGGCATCAACACACCGGAAGATCTCGGGGAAGCGGAGCGGCTGGTCCGATCCGGGTTTCTCGGCCCCTGCACCTCATGAGCATTCCGGATATTCTGAAAATCGGGTCCCTGGCCCTGGGCAGTACGGTATGGATGGCCCCCATGGCCGGGGTGACGAACCTGCCCTTCCGCCTGATCGCCCGTTCCTGCGGTTGCAGGATGGCCTTCACGGAAATGGTGAGCGCCAACGGCCTGATCCGGGCAACCCGGAAGACCTTGCATTATCTCGACTCCGCCGATGAGGACCGGCCCCTGGGCGTTCAGATCTTCGGCTCCGATCCGCAGGTCATGGCACGGGCGGCCCGTATCGTGACGGACGCCGGGGCGGACCTGCTGGATGTCAATATGGGCTGTCCCGTAAAGAAAGTCGTCAAGACCGGATCCGGCGCGGCCCTGATGAAGGATCCTGCGCGTGTCGCGGCCGTCCTGGCGGCGGTCCGGAAGGCGACGCCGCTGCCCCTGACGGTGAAGTTCCGGGCCGGATGGAACAGCCGGTCCGTCAATGTGATAGAAATCGCAAAAATTGCAGAGAGTTGCGGAGTCGACGGCATCACGGTCCACCCCCGGACCGCCGTGCAGGGATACGGGGGCTCAGCCGACTGGACCCTGATCGGCGGGGTCCGGGAAGCGGTGGCGGTTCCGGTCATTGGAAACGGGGACATCCGGCGGCCTTCGGACGCCCTGAAGATGATGCGCCGGACGGGTTGTCATGCTGTGATGGTCGGACGGGCCTGTCTTGGAAATCCATGGATATTCGATAGAATCGCCGCGTACAGGGAGAATGGGGAGGATCCCGCACTCCCGGATCCGGAGGAAAAGATGCGGGTCATTGTCCGCCATCTCGAACTCGAGATCGCGGCCATGGGGGAGCAGGCCGGGATCCGCTCCTTCCGCAAGCATGCGCTCTGGTATACCAAGGGAGAACGGGGGGGGCGCAGATCCGGAATGCTGCCGGCCGGCTCGCGGATAAGCGCGAGCTTCTGGAACTTCTCCGGTCGTTCTACGCCCTTGAAAGGGAAAGTCCGCCTTGACTTTCCAGGGGTTTGTTGCCATACTCGCCGCCAAAAAAGAACCACTCCGGCCGTCCGGGCAGCCTGACGGCCGGCGCGGATAAGGGGGGACCGGTGGAACTGACCAGTTTCGAGGAACTGGACAAGAAGATCCGGATTGTTATCAGCGATTACGCGCTGTTAAAAAAGCAATACGGGGAATTGGAGGAGCAACTCAAAAAAAAATCGCTGGATTTGGAGGAAGCACAGAACCATATCAGGGGGCTCACGGAAGAGAGGGACTTCATTCGCACGAAGGTGGATACGCTTCTTGAACTGCTCCGGGACGTTCCGGCCCGCCAGTAGCCATTCAAGGGGCAGGATTTGAAAAAACGATTTCAAGTCAAGATACTGGGGCAAGAATTTTCTGTAACCAGCGATGATGGGGAGGAACACGTTGCACGTGTGGTTGCCTTGGCGAATGACCGGATCGAGCAGATCGGGACCCGGTCGCCCAAGATGCCGGCCCTCCACATCGCCATCCTGGCTGCGCTGAATATCGCCGACGAATACGTGAAACTGGAGGAATGCAGCAAGGATTTCTCGACAAGCCTGAAAGAGCGGTCGGAAAAACTGATTTCACTGATCGACGAGGTTGATTAGAAGCAAGAAACAGATATCCCCTTTCCGTGCTGTAACTGTAGCCGGCAAGCCGGCCCGCTTCTTGCCCCCGGGATCCGGAATCCCGGATATATCCGCCCCCTGTGATTCACGACTTTCTCCCGGGTAGCATCGGGTTCATCCCGGATCTCCCGGTGAAAATTCTATCCCGGTTTCCGGGCTTTCTCCAAAATCCCATTTAATCTCATGAAGTTGTGTTTCTCCCGGCGTGGAGGTCCAAAGTCCTCGCATCGTCGGAGTATCCATATACAGGAGGTGAAGTTGTCGTGAGCGGCATGACCATATTCATTATCGTTGCGTCGATTGTGGTGGGAGGCGGGGTTGGTTTCGGCCTGATGGCTGCCCTCTCCCGGAAGAGGATCAGGTCGGCCGAGAGTCTGGCCTCGAGAATTGTGGAAGAAGCGAAAAAAGAGGCGGACACCCTGAAGAAGGAGGGCGTTCTGCAGGCCCGGGAGACCCTGGTCAAAGCGAAGGCCGAGTCCGAGCGGGAGGGAAAGGAGCGCAGGCAGGAGCTGGACGCCATGGAGCGGAAGATCCGTGCCAGGGAGGAACACGTCGACAAGCGCTCCGATGCGCTGGCCCAGAAAGAAAGCCAGATAGAAGGCAGAGAGAAATCGCTCGTATCGAAGGAAGGCCAGATTCAGGAGAAGACGGACAGGCTGAGCCGGATGATCGAGGAGGAGCGGCAGAAGCTCGAGCGGGTCGCCGGGATTTCGTCGGAGGAGGCCAAGGAACAGCTCGTCCAGGCAATGGAATCGGAGGCCAAGCGGGATGCGGCGCTCCTGATCCGGAAGGTGGAGGAGGAGGCCAAAAGGAATGCCGAGAAGGCCTCCCGGGAAGTCATGGTGTACGCGATGCAGCGTTATGCCAGCGATTTCGTGGCGGAAAGCACGGTCTCGGTGGTCAATCTTCCCAGTGACGAGATGAAGGGCCGCATCATTGGCCGGGAGGGCAGAAACATCAGGGCCATCGAGGCGGCGACCGGGATCGACCTGATCGTCGATGACACCCCGGAAGCGGTTGTCTTGTCGAGCTTCGACCCGATCCGCCGCGAAGTGGCCCGCATTTCCCTGGAGCGGCTGATTACGGACGGCCGGATCCACCCGGGACGGATCGAGGAGATCGTGAAGAAGGCGACGCAGGAGGTGGACAAGGTGGTCCAGGAAACGGGAGAGCGCGTCTCCTTCGACGTGGGCGTCCACGACCTGCATCCCGAGATCATCACGCTTCTGGGAAGCCTGAAGTATCGCACAAGTTTTTCCCAGAACGTCCTGCAGCACTCCGTCGAGGTGGCGTATCTGACGGGCATCATGGCTTCGGAGCTGAAGATGAACGTCAAGGAGGCCAAGCGGGCCGGACTGCTCCACGACATCGGGAAGGCCATCGATCACAAGATCGAGGGCACCCATGCGGCCATTGGTGCCGATTATGCGCGGAGGTTCGGCGAATCCCCGAGCATCGTTCAGGCCATCGCTACCCACCACGACGACAGCCGGACGACAACATTGCTTGGAGCCCTGGTTCAGGTGGCGGATTCCCTCTCAGCGGCCCGTCCGGGAGCCCGGCGGGAGATGCTGGAGACGTACGTCAAGCGTCTCGAGGAACTGGAGGGCATCGCCAACTCCTTCAGCGGCGTCGACCGATGCTTCGCCATCCAGGCGGGACGGGAGATCCGCATCCTCGTGGAGAACGACAAGATCTCCGACAACGATGCGGTGATGCTCTGCCGGGACATCGTCAAGAAGATCGAAAAGGATCTGACCTATCCGGGGCAGATCAAGGTGACGGTGATCCGGGAGACCAGGGTTTCGGATTACGCGAGGTAACGCCGGTCCATGAATATCCTGTTCATCGGGGACATCGTCGGCAAGCCTGGCCGCCGGGCTGTGCGGGAGCTTCTCCCGCCGCTCGTGGCCGGGCGGGCGGTGGACTTCGTCATCGCCAACTGTGAAAACGCCGCCGCCGGTTTCGGCGTCACCCGGGAGATCGTTGAGGACCTGTACGGGTACCGGGTCGATGTCCTCACGTCGGGAAATCACGTCTGGGACAAGCGGGAAGTGGACGATTTTATCGACGACTACGAAACACTCCTCCGTCCCGCCAATTACCCCGACGGGGTGCCGGGGCAGGGATCAGTGGTCATGCCCGTTTCCGGAGGGGTTTACGTCGGCGTCCTGAACCTCCTGGGCAGGGTTTTCATGCCGGCCGTTGACTGTCCTTTCCGGACGGCGGAACGGGAAATCGAGAAAATCAGACGCAAAACACCCATTGTCATTGTCGACTTCCATGCCGAGGCGACGTCAGAGAAACAGGCCTTGAGCTGGTTCCTCGACGGTCGGGTCACGGCGGTGATCGGGACTCACACGCACGTGCAGACGGCGGACGAGGGGATCCGGCCCGGCGGTTCAGCCTACATTACCGATGCCGGGATGACAGGGCCTTTCGATTCCGTCATTGGTACCCGGAAGGAGGCCATTCTGGAGCGGTTTCTCCGGCAGGTGCCGAACCGGTTCGATGTGGCGAAAGGTGATATCCGGCTCCAGGGTGTGCTCATGGAGGTTGACGAAAAGAGCGGCCGGGCTTTGAATATCGAGAGGATCAGCCTTCGACTGGAAGGTTGAGACGGTTGGGAGTCAGATCATGATGAATGTGTTCGACGTGTTCGCGGAACGGGGCTTCCTGGAGCAGGTGACGGATGAAGGGCAGGTGCGGGAACTGCTCGGACACGGCCCCGTCGCGGGCTACATCGGGTTCGATCCCACGGCGACAAGCCTTCATGTGGGCAGCCTCGTTCCCATCATGGCCTTGGTCCATCTGCAGCGGTGCGGCCACCGCCCAATCGCCCTGGTGGGTGGCGGAACGGGGCTGATCGGCGACCCGAGCGGCAAAACGGAGATGCGCAGGGTCCTTACACGGGAAGAGATTGATTTCAATGCAGGATGCCTGCAGAAGCAGCTCTCCCGGTACCTGGACTTCGGGGAAGGCAGAGCCCTCCTGGTCAACAATGCGGATTGGCTGACGGAGTTGAACTACATTGCATTCCTGCGGGACATCGGCCGCCACTTCAGCGTCAACAAGATGCTGGCGGCGGAGAGCTACCGGCTCCGCCTGGAAAAGGGACTGAGCTTTATCGAGTTCAACTACATGCTCCTTCAGGCGTACGATTTTCTGTATTTGTTCAAGAATTTAGGCTGTGAGATCCAGTTCGGTGGCAACGACCAGTGGGGAAACATGCTGGCCGGGGTTGACCTGATCCGGCGCGTGGAGGGCCGGCAGGCCCATAGCCTTACATTTCCGCTTCTGGCGACGGCCCAGGGGCACAAGATGGGGAAGACGGAAAAGGGAACCGTCTGGCTCGACGGAGCCATGACGTCGCCCTATGAGTATTTCCAGTACTGGATCAATACGGACGATGCGGATGTCACGCGTTTTCTCGCGCTCTTTACATTCCTGCCCATGGAGGAGGTTCGGCAAGCCGAATCTCTGACCGACGCGCAACTCAATATGGCCAAGACCGTGCTGGCCTTCGAGGCCACGAAGATCACACACGGGACGGAAGAGGCGGTGGCGGCCTGGAGCGCGTCTGCTGCAGCCTTCCGTCTGAAGCCGGTTGATCCGGAGCTTTTCCCGTCCAGCGGGATCCCGCGAACGGCTCCGGCGGAGGACCTTGCGGCGATCCCCACGATCGGGAAGGATCGCGCGGCCCTGGAGACCGGAATCAGCGCCTTCGACCTCTTTCATGAGTCGGGACTTTGCGCGTCCAAGGGCGAAGCCAAGCGCGTCCTTTCCCAGGGTGGAGGATACGTGAATGACCGGTCTGTTCGTTCCCCCGAGGAGAAGATCGGCCTCGCTGATGCCAACGAACGAGGCGAAATCAGGCTGAGAAAAGGGAAGAAGAGCCATGCGGTCATCAGGATTCTTTAATTCTCGACAAAATATCTCTTGACTGTATGAAAGTGATCGCGTATTATCCTGCTCCTGTTCGCGGGAAAGGTTGTTGAAGGGCTTCCGGATTTTTCAAGCGTCCTCAGCATGACGGACTCAAGAAGTGATCGCTGAACCCGTTCTTCAAATTCCAAAAGCGTACTGCGATTTCAGTTTTTGATAGCTGGAAAAAAGTTCTAAAAAGTTCTTGACAGGAAACGGTCTCTGAAGTAAATAGCGTGGCTCGTTTCCAAGATGTTCTTTGGCAATTGAATAGTGGGGTAATTGATTTGCGGGTTCTCTGCTTTAAGAAACAACAGGGGAGAGCGATCTCCCCATAAGGATTCAAACTGGAGAGTTTGATCCTGGCTCAGAACTAACGCTGGCGGCGTGCCTAACACATGCAAGTCGAACGAGAAAGGGTCCTTCGGGACCTGAGTAGAGTGGCGCACGGGTGAGTAACGCGTGGGTAATCTACCCTTCAGCTGGGAATAACCCATCGAAAGGTGGGCTAATACCGAATAATACGGCCGGGCTGCGGTTCGGTCGTCAAAGATAGCCTCTGCTTGCAAGCTTTCGCTGAAGGATGAGCCCGCGTCCCATTAGCTTGTTGGTAGGGTAACGGCCTACCAAGGCGACGATGGGTAGCTGGTCTGAGAGGATGATCAGCCACACTGGAACTGAGACACGGTCCAGACT
>CAZXMK010000065.1:0-11855 GCA_964641935.1 uncultured Syntrophaceae bacterium | reverse complement strand
CGGTGTTGGCCTGCTTCATGAGGGCGTCCGCCTGGGAGGCGTTGCCGGCGTTCTGTTTCGTCATGGAGGACATCTCTTCCAGGGAGGAGGATGTCTCTTCCAGGGCCGCCGCCTGCTCGGAGGCTCCTTCCGCCAGGGACTGGCTGGAGGCGGAGACCTCACCCGCCGCTGCGGAGACCTGCTGCGCCGCCTCGCCCAGCTGGTCGGCGGAGCGGGTGATGGGGCGGCTGATGCCGCGGGCGAAGAAGAGGACGCCCACGACGGTCAGGGCCAGGAAGCCCGCGGCGATGATCAGGATGAAGTTCCGGATCATGTGGGCCGGCGCGAGAAATTCCTTCTGATCCTGGGTGAAGCAGACGGACCAGCCGGTGAGCTGAACCGGGGCGAAGCCGGCGATCTTGGGTGTGCCGTTGAAGGAGTAGTTCGTCGATCCGCTTTCGCGAGCCATCATCTGGCGGCCAATCTGTTCCATCCCCTGGAGCTTGTTCACGTTCAACTCCAGGATGTATTCCTTTTTCGGGTGGGCGACGGTGGTCCCGGTGCTGTCGGTCATGAAGGCATAGCCGGTCTTGCCGACCTTGGTCGAGACGACCTGCTCGACGAGGAAATCGATTTTGAGGGCTGCCGCCGCAATGCCCTGAAATTCACCGTTTCTTCCCAGGATGGGGGCGGCGACGACCGCGACGGGACTCCCCGTTTTCTTGGACTTGATGACGGACCCGACATTCGCCTTGCCGGCCTTGGCCGCGGCGAAATAGTCCCGCTCTCCGATGTTGATGCCGACATAGGATCCGCCGACGCCGTCCGCGCGGATCGCGCCGGTCGAGTCGGTGACGAAGATCGTCTCGTAGTCGTGACCGATCTTTTTCATGGTTGCCGTCAGGCGCTGGATCGCTCCGTCGGTCTTGCCGGTGGTCGCTTCGATGACGTTCGCGTCGGCTGCGATCCCGGAGATGAGTTTTACTTCCTCCAGAAGTGCCATGTTGACGAGTCCGCTCACGCTCTTCGCGATCATCTCAGACTGACTCACGGCGATGTCCGTCAGTGCCTCGGACGATTTCCAGGCGCTGAATGTGCCGACGACAATCAGCGGGATCAGGACGATCATGATTCCACCGGTGATGAGTTTGAAGTTTAAAGACATTTTCTTCATGAAATTTCGCCTCCTTGCGTCTATTTCGGCCCTCACGGGGTCGTTGCGGGAATTATGCGTCTGGGCAGTCCAAAGCAATTTTAAGGCCAGCTTCCTTCAGGATCGTTCCGGACAATCTCGTACCGCCAACCTTCTTGAAGCGGGGAATCGACAAGGACTCGCGATACAGCAGGGAATGCGGCTTCCACGGGATTTGTCCGATGTGCCGCCGTTATCACCGGCGGATCGAAAGAAGGGGCAGGAGTTGCAGGTGACCGGGAGGGACGAAAAGATAAAGATTCCAGCCCTACAAATTGCTTGACAATTCCTGTCATGAAATTGACAATCCGTCAAACCCTTGGAGTCGGAGGAGAAAACCCATGGCGAAGCGCCACCGGATCCTGATCGCCGAAGATGATGACATGAGCCGCCAGAATCTGAAGGATCTTCTGGAGGAAAGCGGTTACGAGGCCGTCTCCTTCACGGACGGCAAGGAGGCCATGGATGCCTACGTCACGGACCGCTACGACCTGGTCCTGACGGACCTGCGGATGCCCCACGTGGACGGCCTTGAGCTCCTATCCTTTATAAAGGAGATCAATCCGGATGCCCTGGTCATCCTGATCACCGGTTACGGAACGGTGAACACGGCGGTGGACGCCATGAAAATGGGCGCGTTCGATTACATCACCAAACCCATCCGGGAAGACCGCCTCAAGATCTCCGTCAACCGGGCGCTGTCCTTCCATAAACTGAAGGAAGAGAATGTGGTTCTGAGGGACCACCTGAAAGAGCGATTCGATCTGGGCAAGCTGATCGGCTACAGTGAGACCATGAAGAAGGTCTTCGAGAAGATCCAGAAGGTATCCACCACCGACAGCACGATCCTGATTCACGGGGAAAGCGGGACGGGGAAGGAGCTGGCCGCCCGGGCGATCCATTTCAACAGCGAGCGCAAGGAGGCGCCCCTGGTGCCGGTCAACTGCGGCGCCATTCCCGAAGACCTCCTGGAGAGCGAGCTGTTCGGCCACGAGAAGGGCGCCTTCACGGGGGCCATCCGGACCCGGATCGGACGGTTCGAGCTGGCCCAGGGAGGAACGATCTTCCTGGATGAAATCGGCGACATGAGCCAGGCGCTGCAGGTCAAGGTGCTCCGGGTCATCCAGGAAAGGCAGTTCGAGCGCATCGGCGGAGTCCGTACATTCAACGCGGACGTGCGGATCATTGCCGCCACGAACCAGGACCTGGAGGAAGCCGTCCGGGAAAAGCGCTTCCGGGAGGACCTCTTTTACCGCATCAACGTGATCCCGATCTACCTGCCGCCCCTCCGCGAGCGGGGCCTGGACGTGGCCATCCTGGCGAACTCCTTTCTCAAGAAATTCAACAAGCAGAACAAAAAGACGGTGCCCCGGTTTTCCACCGAGGCGATCCAGGCCCTGATGGACTATCCCTGGCCGGGCAATGTCCGGGAGCTGGAAAACATGGTGGAGATGCTCGTGGTCATGAAGGATTCCGGGGAGATCTCCGTCGAGGATCTTCCGGAGAAAATCGCCTCGCGCAAGAGCCGGGGCGAGCAGGTCTATTCTGTCGACTTTCCTGACGAGGGCGTCAATTTTAACGACATGGTGATCCAGTTCGAAAAGGATCTTCTCCTGAAGGCCCTGGAAAAATCGGGGGGAGTCAAGAATCGGGCCGCCAAGCTGCTGAATCTCAATCGGACGACCCTTGTGGAAAAACTGAAACGATTATAGCTACTTCCTGTTATTTCCCCGAAGCTGACCTTCCTTCGCCGTCCGGCGTCGAGGCCTTTTGGAGTGTGGTCTCGATTTTGCATTGCTGCATCCTGAAATGATTCCTCGCTCAGGATGGCAAGGTGGATATCGTCGTCGGCATTTCAGACATCAAGTGCAGCAACCGGAAAGAGGACGTCCTCGTGACCTATGCGTTGGGCTCCTGCATCGCCGTGGCCGTCCATGATCCCGTGGCGGGGGTGGCGGGACTGCTTCATTTCATGCTCCCCGATTCCACCCTCGACCAGGCAAAGGCCAGCCAGTCGCCGGCCATGTTTGCCGATACGGGCATCCCCCTGCTGTTCAAGTCATGCTACCAACTGGGGGCCGAGAAGAAGAGAATGACCGTCAAGGTGGCCGGCGGAGCCAGCATTCTGAACGATACGGACTACTTCCGGATCGGGAAGAAGAACATCACGGCCATGAGAAAGATTTTCTGGCGGAACAATGTCCTGATCAGCGCGGAAGATACGGGGCTGAACTTCAACCGGACGGTTCGACTCGGCGTATCCGACGGCAAGTGCCTCGTCAAGGTGTCGAACGGAACTTTGAAGGAAATATAAATGGTCGAGAAAATACTGCAGTCCATCCGAAAGCTGCCCGCGTTTCCGGCCTCCGTGCAGAAAGTCGCAGAGCTGCTCCGTGACGACGACTATTCGACCCAGGATCTGGTGAAGGTCATCCAGTACGATCAGGCCATCACCGCCAACATCATGAAAATGAGCAACTCCGCTTACTTCGGCTCAAGGCAGAAGATCCGTACCATCCATGAAGCCGTGGTGTTCCTGGGGCGGAGACATCTCCAGTCCGCCGTGTTCACCGCCGGCGCGTCCCGTTTCTTCCAGGCGTCCAAGGGCGGCTACGTGGACAAGGGGAAGGCGCTGTGGGAGCACTCGGTCGCCGTGGCCGTGATGTCCCAGATCCTTTCCCGGCAGTTGCGTCAGCGCGAGGACCAGGAACTCTACACGGCGGCACTGATGCACGACATCGGTAAGCTGATTCTGGGCGAATTCGTACAGGACGCCTTCGAGAAGATCCAGGCCCTGATGGAACGCCGCAACTGTTCCTTCCTGGAGGCGGAGGAAGAGATCCTGGGAATCAACCATGCAGAGCTGGGAGGAAGGATCGCCGATCAGTGGAACTTCCCGCCGGCGATCCGGGACGGGATTGCGTTCCACCATCGCCCGGACCTCCTCGAGGATGAAAATTCCAATGCGGGACTGATTTATCTTTCCGATCAGTTCTGCCTGATGGCGGGTATTGACGGAGGCCTGGACGGCCTCGCCCACCGGGGCATCGGTTCGGTCATGAAACAGTTCCAGCTCCGGGAGGTCGACCTGGAAAAGAATCTGATCATCCTTCTCGACGAACTCGACAAGGCGGCGGACGTCCTGCAACTGGTCAATTGAAAGGCCGGATTCCGGAGGGGAGAGCGTATGAAGAAGCAGGGATACGGAGAAATCGAGCAGCAACTGGTAAAGGCCATCTTCGATGTCTTTGAGAAGATGTATTACCTGTACCTGGAGCCGCTGGAGGGAGAGGAGAGCGCACCGTCATGGCAGGCCTCGATCGGATTCACGGGAGTCCTGAACGGACGGTTCGACGCCTGGTTCAGCGGGGAGATCGCCACGGCGATGGTGGAGAACAGCCTGGTCCTGGAAGGGGATGACGTGACGGACGACTTGAGGGAGGACTGCCTCAAGGAGTGCGTCAACATGGTCTGCGGCAGTTTTCTCCGGCTGGTCGACTCCGACCGCATTGCGAATCTCACGCTGCCGTCCTGTGGAAGAGCGAATGCGGCGCCTCCGCCGGCGGAAGGCGGGGAGGCGGGGGAGATCCATCTCCGGTTCGAGGCAGACGGGATGCAGGTTGTGTTCAGGGCAAAGATTTCATGAGGAATTTTTAGAAAGGGGCACCCAATATGGACAAGGGATTGAAACTTCTGATTGTTGATGATTTCGCCACCATGAGGAAGGTGATTCGAAACATTCTCAAGCAGATCGGGTATGAGAACGTCGTGGAGGCGGAAGACGGATCGATTGCGCTCCGAGTGCTCAAGTCCCAGAAGATCGACCTGATCATCAGCGACTGGAACATGCCCAACATGACCGGCCTGGAACTCCTCAAGGCCGTCCGCGCCGATGAAGAGCTCAAGGCGACGCCCTTTCTCATGGTCACAGCCGAGGCGCTGCAGGAAAACGTCGTTGCGGCCGTCAAGGCGGGAGTGAGCAATTACATCGTCAAGCCCTTCACGGCGGAAGCGATGAATGAAAAGCTGCAGAAAATTCTTGGGTAGTGAAGACCGGTTAGGAGAAACCAATGGACGTTCGCTTTATCAATGCATTCTTGGCCGGCACCACGGATGTGCTCCAGATGATGGCTTTCGTGGAACCGAGGGCGGGGAAGGCTTTCCTGAAGAAGGACAACGCAGCCAAGGGGGATGTCTCCGGCGTCATCGGTCTCACCGGCGCCGCTCGCGGTTCGCTGGCCCTCACGTTCAGCGAATCCTGCATCCTGAAAGTTGTTTCGAACATGCTGGGCGAGGAACAGACCTCCATCAACGGCGACGTCAAGGATGCCGTGGGGGAACTGACCAACATGGTCTCCGGATCCGCCCGCAAGAAGCTGGAGTCGGAAGGCTTGAGCGTCACGGCGGCCATCCCCACGGTGGTGTCCGGAGGCGGGCATTCCATCCGGCACGTTCTCGGCGGTCCTTCCATCATCATTCCCTTTGAGACGGATTACGGTCCCTTTTTCGTGGATGTCTGCCTGACACTCGCCAACGGGTCCTGAAGCGGTTCCCCTCAGGGACGATATCGGATCGATGAGCGCAATGAAAAGACTGCAGGCGGCGGGAATGCCCCCCCGGGGGATTGACCTTCTCCGGAACACCCGGGAAGTCCCCGGTCCGCGCGGCCTGCGGCGATGACCTCTACCGAACGGGACCAGGAAAATCGCCTCATGGGTGATTGACCGGATCACCGATCGTCTCCGGGGCCGGGCCGAAGGAAAGCGCCGACATCGGAGGAACCGTCATGACGAGCCGGGAAGCGTTCTCGCGTCTCCGCTGCTTTTTCCAGTCTCCCCGCGTACCGGGGAAGGAGAATGTCCACCAGGCGGCCATTCTCCTTCATCACCTGACGAACGGCATCGTGTTCCTGTGCACGCTGGCCGTCCTGGTCGTCATCCCCCTTTTCTACCACCGCAAGGGGACCAGCACGGTGTTCGTAGCTGCAGTCCTCGTCATCGCCCTCGTCTGCCGGCATCTCCTGCACCGGGGTGCCGTCCGCAGGGGGGCAGCCCTCCTTCTTTCTTCCCTCTGGATCGTCATTTTCCTGGTCATGATCGCCGGGAAGGGCCTCGGGGACACGAACATTACATTCGTCACCGCACTCATTGTGATGACGGGGCTCCTCCTGGGGCAGCGCGCCGCCCTGGGTGCCACCGCCGCCTCCGTCGCGGCGCTCCTGGTCCTGACGCTGCTGGAAACCCGGAACATTCTCCCCCTTCACTACTTTCCCCAGCCCCCGCTATCCCAGTGGAGCCAGGCCACCTTCGCCATCCTGGTCACCGTCCTCATGCTGAACGACGCCCTGCGGACCCTGGACCGGTCTCTCCGGTCGGCCTGCCGGGAGAGCGGGGAGCGCCTGGCTGCGCTCGATTCCCTGCGGGAGAGCCAGGAACTGTTCCTTCGCACGGTGAACACGATTCCCGACATCGTGATCCGGGTAAACGGGGAGGGCATGATCGAATACGTGAATGATCATGCGCTGGAGGTCGGAGGCTACCGGCGGGAGGAAATGCTCGGGGCCAATATGCTGTCCTTCATCGCACCCGAAGACCGGGACCGGGCCTTCATCAACACGATCCGGATGCAGGAAATGCCTTTGGGCCCGATTGAGTACCAATTCATTCTGAAGGACGGCGGGCGGCTGACCGCGGAGGTCAACGGCGATGTCCTCCGCCGCGAGGACGGTTCTTCCTTTGGCGGCGTTTATGTCTGCCGTGACATCACGGCACGGAGGACGGAAGAGGAGCAGCGCCGCATCACGATGAACAATTCCCAGTCGGGAATCTTTATTGCCACGAACGGACTTCTCCGCTACATAAACCCCAAGGCCGTCTTCCTTTCCGGTTTTACGGAGGAAGAGATGCTGGGCACGCTGAGCATACGTTACGCTCATCCGGATGACCGGGAGACGGCGGGCCGTCAGGCCCGGGACATGCTGGCGGGCAGGCGGACCACTCCCTGTGAATACCGGATCCTGACGAAGACGGGCGGCGTCCGGTGGCTCATGGGAACATTCACGCCGGCAATGTACCAGGGGCAGCGGGCCGTTCTCGGTGAAATGATGGACGTCACGGCATTGCGGGAGGCCCGGGAGGAGATCGAGCGGATGCAGGAGCAGCTCATCCAGGCGCAGAAACTGGAGTCGCTGGGGACGCTGGCCGGCGGCATAGCCCATGATTTCAACAACCTGCTCATGGGCATCCAGGGCTATGCATCGCTGTTGCTGCTGGAGACAAGCGAGAGCCATCCGCATCACGAAAAACTGAAGGCGATCGAGTCGCAGGTCCGGAGCGGATCGGATCTGACCCGCCAGCTCCTGGGCTTTGCCCGGGGAGGGAGATACGAGGTGAAGCCGACGGACCTGAACGATCTGCTCCGGAAAACGGTGCTCCTGTTCGGCCGGACCAGAAAGGAGATCCGCGTATTCGAAAACTATACGGGCCGTCCCTTGGCGGTCGAGGCGGACCGGGGGCAGTTGGAGCAGGTCTTCCTGAACCTGCTCGTCAATGCATGGCAGGCGATGCCCGGGGGCGGCGAGCTGCATGTGGAGACTTCCGGTGTGATGCTGGACGAGGAGGACGTCCGGGGCCACCTGGTCGCCCCGGGCCGGTACGCAAAGGCCGTGATCGCGGATACCGGTGTGGGGATGGACGAACGGACACTGCAGCGGATCTTCGATCCGTTTTTCACGACCAGGGAGATGGGACGGGGGACGGGCCTGGGGCTGGCCTCCGCATACGGGATCGTCAAGGGACACGGGGGATTCATCCAGGTTTCGAGCGAGCCCGGCCGGGGGACGGCGTTCGGGATCTTCCTCCCCGCGTCGGACCGGCTACCGACAGAGGAACCGCAGTCCCGTGACGATGCGATGAAGACGGGGTGTGAAACGGTCCTGGTGGTGGATGACGAGGACGTCGTTCGCGACGTGACGAAGGAGATGCTGGAAGACCTGGGGTACCGGGTCCTGACGGCGGGGAGCGGAGAGGATGCCGTTTCCCTTTTCCGTTCCCGGGGCGGAGGAATCGACCTGGTGATCCTGGACCTGATCATGCCGGGAACGGGGGGCGGAGAGGTCTATGATGCCCTGCGGGCCATGAATCCGGAGGTTCGGGTGATTCTCTCCAGCGGGTACAGCATCGACGGGAAGGCGCGGGAGATCATGGAACGCGGCATTCACGACTTCCTCCAGAAGCCCTTTCGCATGGAGGATCTCTCCCGGAAAGTCCGGAGCGTCCTGGCGGAGTGAGCCGTCATGAACGGCAGATGGAGGCGGGGTACCCCATGGATGATCGCCTGAGGCAGGTTGAGACCTATATCGGCCGCATGCCGAGCCTCTCCACGACGGTTGCGAAAGTCCTGGACATCTGCAACCGTCCGGACACGTCTCCCAACGACCTGAACCGCGTGATCTCGCTTGATCCGGTCCTGACGGGAAGGGTCCTTCACCTGATCAATTCCGCATACTATTCCCTTCCCGACGAAGTGACGTCCCTCACCCGGGCCATCATCGTCCTGGGCATCAACACCGTCAAAAACCTGGCCTTGAGCACGGCGATCCTGGAGGCCTTGGGGGGCGGCGGAGGCCACAAGGCGCTGTCCATGGATGAGTTCTGGACCCATTCCATCGGGGTAGGGGTGTTGGCCAAATCCCTGGCGGCAAGGCAGGGCGTTCCCGCGATCCGGCGGGAGGAATATTTCGTGGCCGGCCTACTCCACGATCTGGGGAAAATCCCCCTGAGCAGCGTGTTTCCGGATGATTACGGTGATGCAGTCGCATTGCTGGAGGACGGGGCGGCCGTGTCCAGCAGCGAGGCGGAGGAGCGGGTCCTGGGGATGAATCACGGGCGGATCGGTGTCCTGATCGCCGACAAGTGGAGGCAGGCGGAGTCCATGCGGGAAGTGATGCGCTGCCACCACGATCCCCCGTCCGCGAAGGACGAGTGGCGGCCCATGGTGACGATCGTCCGGCTGGCGGATGACTGCTATCACTTTTTCAGGCGTTGCGGGAGCCGGGATCTCTCCGCGGACGATCCCCGGGTCGCCCGCCTTACGGAAGAGACCGGGATGGATGCGCCGGCAGTCGAAGCGCTCGGCGACGCCGTCATGGACGAAATCGAGCGGGCGAAAGTTTTCCTGACCATCGCGGGGAAGGCCTGACATGATGAAAATCCGGTTCTGGGGGGTTCGGGGATCCATCCCCTGCCCCGGGCCCGACACCGTCGAATACGGCGGCAACACCCCCTGCGTCGAGCTCCGGCTGGCGGAATCCCGGCGGACCGTCATCATCGACGCCGGCTCGGGCATCCGGGAACTGGGCAACCTCATGATGGCCCGCGACTTCCCCGCAGGGCCGATCCGGGCCGACCTCTTTCTCACCCACACCCACTGGGACCACATCATGGGCTTTCCCTTCTTCACGCCCGTCTACGTTCCCGGAACAAGGATCAACATCTACGGGCCCGCGACCTATGAAGCGGAGACGATGCGGGACGTTATGGGCGGGCAGATGGCCTACCGGTACTTCCCGGTCCGGTGGACGGACCTGGCTGCGGAGATACGCTATTACGACCTGAAGGAAGAGCGAATTGACCTGGGAGAGGATCTCCGGGTCTCAACCATCTACCTCAACCACCCCGTCCTGAGCCTGGGGTACCGGTTCGAGCGGGCGGGCACGGTTCTCTGCACCGCCTTCGACACGGAGCCGTTCCGGAACATCTTCTCCACGGATCCCGGCGATCCCTCCTACAGCGAGGAAATGGCCGCGGAGGGGGAAGCCGTCGCCAGGGAACGGAACGAACGCCTCGAGGCCTTCTTCCGCGGTGCCGACTGCCTGATCCATGACGCCCAGTACACCCGGGAAGAGTATGAAAACGGGAAAACCGGCTGGGGGCATTCGCCGATGGAGCACGCCATTGAGGCAGCCGGGAGGGCCGGTGTCGGGAAACTGGTCCTCTTCCACCACGAGCCCACGCGGACCGATGCCGAGATGAACACCCTCGCGGCAAGACTCTGCCCGGCCGGGAAGGGAGGCAGGCCGGAGGTGCTGTTTGCCCGCGAGGGCCTGGAGATGGATATCGGGTAACACGCTCGATTCTCACCCTGAAGCTGCCGTTGATGCGGCTTTGTCCCCGGAGCCGGGATTTCTCCTCCGGGATACGGACAGGTTACAGGACGGGAAGGGAGGCCCGTTGCATGCTGAAAGACACTCTCACGACGCTCCGCTCCTGGTTCCGTCCCCCCGTTTTCCCCGACGACGAATACCAGACCCTCGCGGCCGGGGTGCTCGCCACCATGCTGGCGCTCATGTCCGCGCTGGTGCTTTTTTCCCTCCTTGTCGGAGTCCCCTTCATCTACGGTGAGAAACTGGCCAGCGCCGCCACCAGCCTGTTTGCCCTGCTCGTCGTCCTGGGCGGCTACCTGCTGATGCATCGCGGGCGCATCCGCGCGGCCGGCGCGTTCGTGATCGCCGGGCTCTGGGTCCACTTCCTCGCGGTCGTCATCCTTGGCAGCGGCATGAAAGACACGAACCTGGTCCAGTTCGTCGTCCTGCCGGCCGTGGCGGGGCTGATCCTGGGCTGGCGGGCGGCCGTCTGGACGATCGCGCTGGCCGTCCTGACCTGCCTCACGCTGGCCGTCCTGGAGATCCGGGGAGTCCTGCCGCTGTACTTTTTCCCCCAGCCGCCCCTGGCCCGCTGGATCACCCTCGCCTTCGGCATCGTCCTCCTGGCGGCGACGCTCCGTCAATCCTTCCGGGCGCAGGAGGACCTGCTGCGGTCCGCCCGGGAGCAGCTCTCGGAACGCAAGAAGGCCGAGGAGGCACTGCAGCGGAGGACGGAGCAGGTGTCCGCCGTCACCGCCAGCCTGCCGGGTCTCGTCTATCAGTTCTATGCCCGCCCGAACGGCGAGATGGGGCTTTATTACCTCAGCGACCGGGCCGCGGAGCTTTTTGGAATATCCAGGGAAGCTGCGGCCTTCTTCGGGGAGTTTTCCTCCCGGATCCACCCCGACGACCACAAGCGGTTCATGGATTCGATTGCCGAGGCGGTCGCAGCCTTCCGCCGATGGGATTTCGAGGGCCGGTACGTGAGAGATTCCGGCGATGTGATGTGGTTCCGGGGCATGTCCGTGCCGACGCGGCGGGGCGATGAAGTCGTCTTCAACGGGATCCTTTTGGACGTGACGGACCGCAGGCAGGCCGAGGAGGCCCTCCGGGAGAGCGAGAACCGGTTCCGGGTGCTGGCCGACGCGGCCCGGGAGGGAATCCTTATCCACCGGGACGGCGTGATTCTCGATGCCAACGAATCGGCCTTTTCGATGTTCGGATACGAACCCCGGGAGGCGATCGGCCGGAGTGTCGTGGATTTTCTGTCTCCCGAATCGGTGGCGGCGGCGGTCGCGAAGCTCGCCCAGGCCGACTCCCCGGAGCTCTTCCTGGAGGCCGTGGGGCTCCGGAAGGACGGGACGACCTTTCCCATTGAGATTTTCGGCAGGCCCATCACCTACCGGAACCTCCGGGGCCGGGTCCTGGCGATCCGCGATCTCTCCGCCCGCCGGGCGGCGGAAGAGGCGCTGCAGCGAACCGAACAGCGCTACAGCACGATCCTCGAGGAGATCGAGGAAGGCTACGTCGAGTTCGACATCG
>CAZXMK010000064.1:0-12125 GCA_964641935.1 uncultured Syntrophaceae bacterium | reverse complement strand
GCCGGTTCCTCGATGGAAAACAGGAACACATTCGACATTTCCGGCTCTCCGTATGCCGCCCGCCCCTTTCACGGGAACGCTACCGCAGGGACGATGCCTCTGGAATTCTGGAAGTTCCTTCGTTATAGCGGAAAGACAATGCGTTGCAACGGGAAAAAGCGGGCGGTTCCATGGATTTTGCGTCAGGGAGATGATATGGGTCTCGGGTCCTGCATATCGTTGAGGAGATCGGGTTGATGAACATGCTGTTCAGGATCATGGTGATTGGTCTTTGCCTTCTGCCCGCCATCTCCGCGGCGGCAGCGGAAACCGGGACGGGCCGTTTCTTTCTCGCGGGTGACGGGAAGATCCACATCAGGAACGTCCGGAGCGGAAAAGAGGCCCGGGTGGATCTTCTCAAGCCGGACGGGTCCCTCCACGAGGACGGATTCGCCGTGATCGATGATGTCTTCGGATTTCCCACCAGGGAAAAAGGGGAACACATCTCACCACGGCTCATTTTCATGCTGGACCACTTCTCGGACCTTGTAGCGCCGGGAAAGACCATCCATATGACATCCGGTTACAGGAGTCCGGAGTACAACGCCGGCATCCGGAGCGCCGGCGCAAACGCCGCACGGACCAGCCAGCACCTGGACGGGATGGCTCTTGATTTCTATATTGAAGGAGTCAACGGCAAGGAATTTTGGGAGCTCGTCAGGAGCAAAAACTGCTGTGGAGTGGGCCACTACGGGGGGGCCATGATTCACCTGGATTCGGCGAGACCACGGTTCTGGGAGGCATCCACCTCCGGGACGAGGACGAGAGAGAGCGAACGCAACCGGAAGATCTATCTCTCCACGGACTACGACCGGTACCGGCCGGGCGAACCCATGAGGCTCTTCTTCTCAACCGTAAGCAATTTCGGCTTCGGGATCCGGCCCCTTGCCGCCGTCGTAACGGATCCGAAAGGGGCGAAGGCGGCCGCCACCGCACAGGCAAGGCTGGAGCGCAACCCGGAGAATGCCCGCTGCCTGCGGATCGAAAACCGGAAGGCCTCCCGGTTCATCCACCTCGATCTGCCGCAGGACCTCCCTCCTGGAAGATACAGGATCAAAATCGACTTCTGCGACCGGCCCTTCAGGGAAATGCCCGCCACAGCCGTCTCGAACGAAATCGAGGTTTTGGAAGCCCTTCGCTGACGCGCCTTTGGCCCCACGGCACCTTCCATGGAACCGATCCGAAGAGGTTTCGCCGTTCCCCGCGAGAGGAATAACCGGTGAGCGGGCATTTCCCGCCGCTCAGGCCCGGCCGGATCCGCAGGCCCCGGAACCCGGGATTTCTCCGGTCGCCGGCCAGCACTCCGCACGGATTTTCCCCATCTGCATCTTCAGCACGATAAGCGTAAGCAGGAAGGCCAGGACGTCCGACACCGGCAGGGCCAGCCAGACGCCCTCGAGGCCGAAGGCCCGGGAGAGGAGAAAGAGCAGCGGAATCAGGAACAGGACCTGCCGGGAGAGGGAGAGAAATATCGAGATCTTTGCCTTGCCGATGGACTGGAACAGGTTGGACGTGACCATCTGAAAACCCACCAGGGGAAACATGGCAAGGACCATGCGCATGCCCGTCACGGACAGGTCGATCAGCTCCTGGTGGGTCGTAAAGGCGCGGGCGATCAGGCCGGGCAAGAGCTCCCCCATGAGAAAGCCGGCGGTTGTAATGCAGGTCGCCGCGACGGCGGTATGCCAAAACGCCAGGGACACCCGTTCTCCCTGACGGGCGCCGTAATTGTAGCCGACGATGGGCTGCATCCCCTGGTTGAGGCCGATCACGACCATGATGAAGAACATCACGATGCTGTTGATGATTCCGAAGGCCCCGACGGCATAGTCTCCCCCGTACATCACCAGCCTCAGGTTCAGGAGGATGATGATGAAGCACGCACAGAAGTGCAGCAGAAACGACGGCATGCCGACGGAGAGAATGTCTCTGACAATGTCCGCCCGGAGCCCCATGCGCCCGCGCTCGAAGCGCACCTGGCTCTTCCCGTTCACGAAGTGGAGGACAACCCAGACGGTTCCCACGACCTGAGAAAGAACCGTGGCCAGGGCGGCGCCCCGGATGCCCCACCGGAAGACGAAGATGAACAGCGGCGCCAGCATGAGATTGATCCCGATGGTGACGAGCGTTGTCACCATGGCCTTCCGGGGATAGCCGGAAGACCGCATGATGCTGTTCAGCCCCCAGTAGATATGGGTGAAAAGGTTGCCGATCAGGATGATCTGCATGAACTCTCTCGCATAGGGAAGTGTCTCCCGGCTGGCGCCGAACAGGAACAGGATCCGGTCGAGACAGGCCAGGAAAACGACGGAGAAGGCGAGGCTGATGATGACGTTCAGGACGAGGGCATTGCCGAGGATCAGGTTGGCCTCGTCCCCCCGTTTCTCTCCAAGGCGGATGGACACCATGGCCGAGGCGCCGATGCCCACCCAGGCGCCGAAGGCCACGGCCAGGTTCATGATGGGAAGGGTGATCGCGAGCCCCGAGATGGCCAGCGCCCCCACGCCCTGTCCGATGAACACCCGGTCGATGATATTGTAGAGGGACGCCGCCACCATGCCGATGATGGCGGGGATGGAATACTGAAGGAGGAGGCTCCCGATTTTTCCGGTTCCCAGGTCGTCCGCCGTTTTTTGATCCAGCATCGATAAAACCTGCTTCCTTCCGGGAACGCCGCCCCGCATTCCAGGATACCCGGCTCCCTGTTTTGCCCCCCGCACCCTTCCGCAACGGCGCAGCCGCAGCCGGGACATGGAGCCGCCGCTCCCGGGACAAAACGATTTTCTTTTTTCCGCACGGCTGTTTTCGCGAGAGAAGGGATGAATCCTTACCGCATCGGGTCTCGGGCGGGAACTGCTGGCAGAATCGGGGAACGCATCGCCCTTTCGGGGGAGATGCGGACCCCGGCCCCGATTGCATAACCGGGACCGGGCCGTGAGTTGTCTGGAGGGATCCTGAGAACGGTTCGCTGTCTTCCCTCCGCGTCTACAGAATCGAGGCCACCTCTTCCAGGATGATCATTTCCATCCCGCCGTCGAGAAGGCTTCCGATCTGCTTGGAGAAGGCGGCGAAGTGGGGCGTGGACGAGTGGACCGTCAAGGCATCGGCATCCCGGTAACGCTCTACGACCACGATGACGTTGGGATTCGCCGTGTCCTTGTTGACCGTGTAGGAAAGCGTGCCCTCTTCCGTTTTCACGTCTTTCACGAGTCCCTTGAACAGCTCCAGGGCCTCCTCCATCTTTCCTTCCTTGATCTTCAGTTTCGCGATGAGTCCGAGCACAATCCTTCTCCTTTCACAAATTCCATTTACGAAGCGCCGCTCTCGATCTGCATGATCGAGGACTTGTTGACGAACAGCGTATGGTGCAGCTCGCCGTTCGTATCCCGGGCGTTGATCAGAACGAGGAACGGAGCGGTGCCCGTGTACCGCAGCATGTCGAAAATATTGTCGAACACCTGGAGATTGATCCGCCCCTGAATGACGACGTTCTTGATGGTCTTAATCAGGACCTCTACGTACTCCGTGGCACCGACCAGGGGATTCTGGGAAGAGTGGATCACATCCCGGGGAGCGGCCCAGATGATCAGCTCCTTGTTGATATAAACCCTTTCCTTTTTCCTGCCCGCATCGTCCGTCGCATCATCCAGCACAATGAAACGGGCGGTTTCATCGTTGAACAGTTCCGACAACCGGCTCTTGTTGTACAGCAGGGCCGTGCCTTCGATGATTGTGCCGTCATGCATTCCAACAGACAGGTGTTCCTGGTATTGCGCCATTCCATTCCTCCTTGCTGGAAACCGGGATCCCCGTGGCGGGCCTTCTCCGCATCCGTTGGAAAGCGCCGGATGGATGCCAGGGTTCCCATACCCCAATGATGGAATCCTGTCAATAACCGATGAGTTAGCATCGGAGGGGCGGCCCCCGGCCTCACCGGGCCTGACACCTCGACTTCAGGGCGGCGATGTCGTCCGCCGTCAGTTCGGCCGTCTCGGAGCGGTTCAGCCGGTACATGACCGCATCGGGGTTGCTGCTGTGTTCCAGCCCCAGTGCATGGCCGAACTCGTGGACAAGCAGCCGGACCAGCCGGGCCTCGTTGTCGTAGTGGTAGACCGTGATGGACTGCCCGCCGTCCTTGTTCTTGAAATAGCCCTCCTGGAACTCACCTCCCAACCGGCTGCCTACGTCCCGATACTGATCCACGTCCTGGTTCTGCCGGCCGACGACCTCGTTTACGCTCTGCACCATGCCGTTGAGCTCGTCCGCCATTCTCCGGGCATTTTCCTGGCGGACCCGGAGGCTTTCTCCCATGGCGGCCAGCTCCGACTTCTCCGCCGTCAGCCGGCCGCGCTGCGACTCAGGTGCACCACCCTGCCGGTTCCACGATTCAACCTCCCTATTGAAGGCATGAATCCGCGCGTTGTAGGCCTGGAAGTCGCTTTCCAGGGAGGCGCGGATCCGCTCATACTCCGATTTCATGCCCTCATAGCGCATCTTCATGCCTTCCAGGGATTCTTTCGTGCCCGACATCCGGGTGTGGATCTGCTTCAGCTGCTGCGTCGTCTCCTGGCGATAGTCATACACGAGGCTGATTCCGATCGCACCGTTGGGATCCTCGCGAAACAATTCCCGGGAGAGGGGCTTTCCCCAGACCGCGGCGGCCTTTTTAATGGCTGCCGCAAATTCCGCATGGGTGATGCCGAATCGGCCGTCGATGTGGACGATCCGGTAGGTCAGGGGCTTCCGGCAAGGCTCGGTCGTTCGCAGGGTGTACACAAACAGGACCGCCGCAACCCCCAACAGCAGGATAACCACAAAATTCAGTACCTTTTTGAAGCTCATCATATCCAAGTACCCGGAAGTTTTTGATGAAAGGCGCCCTCCTCATGTTTTCGGCGGTCCCAGAACCTCCCTTATCTTTCTTGCCAGGGCCTGCATGGTATAGGGCTTCCCGATGAATTCAGGCTGCTCTCCAGAATGCCGTGATGGACAATCACGTTTTCCGTATATCCCGATGTGAACAGCACGTTCAACGCCGGCTTGAGCTCGAGCAGCCGCTCGGCGAGTTCCCGGCCGTTCATGCCCGGCATCACCACATCCGTCATGAGCATGGCAACATCGTCGGCATGCTTCTCCATCAGCAGGAAGGCCTCGCCGCCGTTGGCCGCCGTCAGAACCCTGTAACCCAGATGCTCCAGCATGTTCAGGGCTACATCGCGGACGTTTTCGTCGTCTTCAACGAGCAGGACCGTCTCTTTTCCCTTCATCATCTCAGAGTCAGGGGCTTCCATGATGAGCGGCACGGCTTCTTCCTGGACTCTGGGCAGATAAATCTTGAAGGTGGTTCCCCGGTCCACCTCCGAGTCCGATCCATGCAGCAGGTCCCGGCATGCCTGGTTCATCCGGATCATGGTCCCGTTTTCGTCCGAGATCCAGATGGCGGAGGGACTGTTCTCGACGACGCTCTCCAGGACGGCCGCCGAGATCCTGAGCGCATCCATCGTCCGCGTCCGCTCGGCCTCCGCCTGCTCCAGCACCCGGATTCTCTGTTCCAGCTCTGCGATCTCCCGGTTCCGTTCCGCTGTTCTTTCGCCTTCGTTCATGATGCCCCCTTCATGGGGATAAACAAGGATGGCTGGAAATGCAACCCGGGAATTGCCCGGATATGGAAGGACATGATTGGCCGTTTATTTAATAACGAAAGAGAGATCCGATGCTTCGTGGGATCTCTCCTGTCTCACGGTGTGCCCGGCATGTCGGCACGGCCTTTCACCATTCGGGTCTCTGCCGCCTTTCAGAAACGGCCGTGCTTTCCGATTCCTTCGGAGAAGCGCTTCGCACCCTCCAGAACCTCCCCGCTGGCCAGCACGTCCATGCCCTGGCGAAATTCCAGAACCATCGCCTCGTCCATGGGCAGGTCGAATCCGCGGTAGACGGCCATCCGGTCGCTGCGCATGCAGATCCGGGGAAAGGCGGCAATCTGGGCGGCCAGCGCTTCCGCCTTCTCCCGGGCCTTTCCCGGCTCCACGATCCGGTTGGCGAGTCCCATGGCGAAGGCCTCCTCCGCACCCACCGGCCTTCCCGTGAGGATCATGTCCAGGGCACGGCTCATGCCGATCAGGCGGGGCAGGCGCTGGGTGCCGCCGTCGATCAGGGGAACACCGTAACGCCGGCAGAAGACCCCGAAATAGGCGTCCCGCTCGACGACCCGCAGGTCGCACCAGCAGGCCAGCTCCAGCCCTCCCGCCACGGCATGGCCCGATACGGCCGCGATGACGGGCTTCGTCATCGTCATGCGGCTGGGACCCAGCGGACCGGGCCTGGACATGTCCCATTCCAGGCTGTTGATTCTGTTCAGATCCCCGCTGGTTATGGCCTTGAGGTCCGCCCCGGCGCAGAAGTTTCCACCCTGGCCCCACAGGACGGCGGTGAGCAGGCTGTCGTCCCGCTCGAAATCCTCGAAGGCCGCAACGAGTTGCTCCGCCGTCTCCCGATCGACGGCATTCCGGCTCTCCGGCCGGTTGATGATGACCGTACAGACGCTGTCTCTCTTTTCGACCTGTACTTTCACGGGCGCATCCTCCTTTCTATCCAATCAGCGAATATCAAGCGGGTCCGGTCCCCGCCGGTCCTTCCAGGCTTGGCCCTCCAGCCGCTTCCCTGTTGTCCCGGACCCTCTTCCACGGCAGGAGATAGAAAATCCCCAGGAGCAGTACGACGGTCACGGTCTGGTAGGCGTCCCTGAAAACGGCCCAGGCCAGAAGCGAGAAGAACGGCAGGGCAAGGACCATCAGGTGCATCCGAAGAATTTCCCTCTCGAAGGGCCACAGCAGCCGCTTCCAGGGGGTCTTCCGGGGATAGAAATCCTCCACGTTGGCGACCAGGGCTCCCAGCACCATGGGCCAGAAGAGAAGAGCCAGGTGCGTCAGTGGGGTGTAGAAGTCCGAGTTGATGAAGCCGTTCCTCCCGAACAGCGAGAGGGGCTCCATCTCCGCGAACACGGAGAGGAAAAGCCCGTAAAAGCCGAACAGGTAGCCGTAGACGCGGAACATCACGAACCCGGCGCCGACGGCGGCCGCGGTCACGCCGGCCAGATAGGCGAGAGGGGAAAACAGCCGGAGAAATGGCAGGCGCTCCTCCCAGGCCGACTTCTCGGACCGGGCGGTGAGGATGATCCGGAGGGACGCGCCGAGGACGCAGGACCAGGCGTAAGCCAGCCCCGTCAGCCAGGTGCCCCAGCAAAATGCCGGGAGTGACCACTCCTGGGTGACGGCGAAAAACGAAGCCAGCCCGAAGCCGAGGACATGCAGGGGAAGAATGGACTTTCTCAAAGGGGGAACGACCTCCGTTTGGACGCCTCGACATTGCAGCGCAGCGCCGAAGTCCGGGAACTCCTGGCCACGGTCTCACTCAAGGCAAGAAAGAGCGTCCGGCCGACAACCGGCGGCGCTGTTTTCATGTCGGCCGGGTCCACGTGCCCCACACCGTGTCCGGACACACCGCTCCTCCGTCGCAAGATGGGATGGTCTTCCGGCCGACGGGACATACGGAAAGGCGATCCGGCCTGTTCATGCAAACGTTACGGAGCCCGACGGGCCGCCCGGGCACTCCGGCCGCAGATCTCTGCCAGCGCATCGAGGAGGGCGCCGCATTGGGCGTCCGTCCCCACCGTGATGCGCAGGAACTGGTCGATGCGGGTCTGGCGGAAATGGCGAACGAGGATGGCCCGCTCGCGCAGCTTCGCCGCCAGGTCGGCCGCGTCGTATTCGGGGTGGCGGGCAAAGACGAAGTTGGCCGCGGAGGGCAGCACCTTGAAGCCCAGCCCGGCCAGCCCGGCGGACAGGTCCTCCCGGGAGCGGATGACGGCCCGGCGCGTCTGCTCGAAATGGTCCTGGTCCTCCAGGGCCGCCACGGCTCCGGCGATGGCGAAGCGGTCCAGGGGATAGGAGTTGAAACTGTTCTTCACCCGCTCCAGGGCCTCGACGAGGGGCGGTGCTCCGACGGCGAAGCCCACCCGGAGGCCGGCGAGGGAGCGGGACTTGGACAGGGTCTGAACGACCAGCAGGTTCGGGTAGAGGTCCACGAGCGGCACGGCGGACTCGCCGCCGAAGTCGATGTAGGCCTCGTCCACCACGACGACCGACCCGGTGTTCCGGCGCAGGAAGGCCTCGATCGCCGCCCGGGGAAGCGCACAGCCCGTGGGGGCGTTTGGATTCGCAACGATGATGCCGCCGTTCGGGCGCTCGTAGTCCTCCAGGCGGATCTCGAACGTCCCGGTGAGCGGCACCGTCTCGCAGTCGATGCCGAAGAGGCGGCCGTACACGGGATAGAAGCTGTAGGTGATATCGGGGAACAGGAGCGGCCGCGGGTGCTTCAGGAGGGCCTGGAAGGCGTGGGCCAGCACCTCGTCGGAGCCGTTGCCCGCGAAGACCTGCGGGGGCGTCACGCCGAACCGGGCGGCCACCGCCGCCTTGACGCGGTCCGCGTTGGGGTCCGGGTACAGTCGCAGCGTCTCCGCGGCCTCCGCCCGGAGGGCCTCGATGACCCGGGGCGACGGCCCGTAGGGGTTCTCGTTCGTGTTCAGCTTGATCAGGCCGGCGATGGCGGGCTGCTCCCCCGGAACATAGGGAGTCAGTCCATGAACCACCGAACTCCAGTAATCACTCATGACGATATATCCACTCCCTGCTTCATGTTTTCGCCTGCCCCTGGACATCCCGCGGCGCCGGCACCCTCAGGACCTGAGAAATTCGGCAATCACCGGGCAAAGTCCGCTCCCCAGCTCTTCCTGGATATAGTGGCCCGCATCCCCGTATCGCACAACCCTGGCGTTGTTGAAAAGGCCGATCCACCGGTCCAGCTCCCGCTCCCGAAATGCGATGTCCTTCATGCCCCAAAGGATCAGCGCCGGCTTGTCCCGGATCCGGTCCCGTTCCGACCAGAGCCCCTCCAGCCACACGCTTGAGTCGATGATCCGCTTGGGGAAGGTCCAGCAGCCCTTCCGGTCCTCGGGTCTCTCCAGCGCCCGGAGGTAGTGCCGGTGGACCGCCGCAGGGAGCCTGGCCGGGTCGCCCATGGCCTGCTTCATGACGACCCGGGCGAAGAAGTTGAACCGCCGGATCAGGAGCCGGCCGAGCGGTCCTCCCATGAACCCGCTGAACCGCTCGTAGTGGGGATCGCCCCGGACGGACCACATCCAGGTGTTCATGACGACGAGCCGCTTCACGTTCCCCGGCGAGCGGACGGCGTGGGAAAGGCCGATCGGCCCGCCCCAGTCCTGGACGACCATTGTGATGTCCCGGAGCCCCAGCGCTTCCACCAGCTTTTCGAAGTTCCGCGCGTGGTCCTCCGGAAGATAGGACCAGTCCGGGGGCTTGTCGGAGAGGCCGAAACCGATGTGGTCCATGGCGACGCAGCGCCACTCCCCGGAGAGTCCCCGGATCAGGTGCCGGTACAGGAAGGACCAGGTGGGATTGCCATGGACCATGACGACGGGCTCGCCTTTGCCCTCGTCCACGTAGTGCATCCTCCCCATATCGAGGTCGAGGTAGCGCGACACGAAGGGGTATTCCCTCCGGTCGATCCAGGAAGGATCCGGCATGTCTTCTCCTTCCCCGTGTTGAGCCGTCTCCCGGCCTTCACGGTGGTGGCGTCTTTTCCCGGTGGGCCCCGCCCCGCATAGGCATGCCCGGTCGGACAACCTTAGGCCTGGGCGGGGGGCGCCGTGTAGTCCCGCTTGTGGGCGTCCTTTTTGGCCTCCGCCAGCTCCTCCAGGGCCTTGAAGTCCAGGAGATACTCGATCATCCCGAGGTATTTCCCCGATTTGTCCCGGACGGCAAGGAACCGGTTCAGGATCTTCTGCCCCGGGAAGAGTATCCAGAAGTTCTCCTCGTCCTTCTCCCCCGTCTTCAGGTTGGCCACAAACTCCTCCACCCTGGGGAGGCTCTCCGGCTGGTGGCAACCCCGGATGTCCTTGCCTGTGATGTCGGGCGAGGAGGGCCGCGACCGCTTGTCCCCCTTGTTCGCGTATACCAGGCGCTCCCGGTCGTCCACAAAGATGAATTCCATGGGAAGTGCGTCGAGGATCGCTTCCAGCTGCTCCCTGCTCAGGTTTTCGAACATAATTCCCTCCTTTGGACGGATCCGGTCAGATTTTGTTATCCGAACGATTGATCACCGCGATCTGGTCGTTGAGGGTCCAGTAATCGTAGATGTACCCGATTCCCAGAATCCCCAGCGTGCAGAGATACAGGATGCCCGTGATCCACTTTCCCATGTACATGCGGTGAATCCCGAGCACGCCGACAAACGTGAGCAGAATCCAGGCAACATTGTAGTCGATCTTCCCTTCCACGAATCGCAGGTTCGCTTCGCGCGCCATGGAAGGGATGAAGAAAACGTCGATGAGCCAGCCGATTCCCAGGAGGCCCAGGGTGCAGAACCAGATCGTCCCGGTAACGGGCTTTCCGAAATAGAACCGGTGGGACCCGGTGAAGCCGAAGATCCAGAGGACATACCCGATGAAAGGACTGTGAGGTTTCAGAATGCCTTCATTCATTTTCTCCCCCCTGATGGCGCCGGATCGAGGATCTGACGGAATCCGTGCCCGCTCTCCCTCCGCGCCCCTTCTTCGATAGCCCGGAGACTCGGAGACATGGCGCATTCTCTGCGCCCTGGAGTGAACAAATACCGCCGGCTATCGTTTCGGCCGGACCCGGTCCGCGGCCTGTTCGTATGCGAAGGCAAGCTGGAGGACGGCAAGGTCCGCCCCCGGTTTTCCGATGACCTGCAAGCCCATGGGGAGCCCGGCGTCATTGAAACCGGCCGGCACGCCGATCGCCGGCAGTCCGGCCAGGGTCGGCCCGATCACCACCTCCATCCAGCGGTGGTAGGTGTCCATCGTCCTTCCGGCGATTGCCTTCGGCCAGTGCACCCCGGCGTCGAACGGAAACACCTGGGCGCTGGGCAGGAGCAGGTATTCGTATTTCCGGAAAAGGGCGTCGAGGGCGAGGTACCAGGCGCTCCGGTCGACGGTGGCCCGGTAGACGGCATCACCCTTGATGTCGAGGCCGTTTTCCACCTCCCAGACGGCCTCCGGCTTCATCAGGGCCCTCCACTCGGGCACGCGGTAGAAGGGGCCGGCGATCCCCGCGATGAGGAATCCCCTCAGGGTCAGCCATGTCTCCCACAGGCGCTCGGGAGAAAAAGCGGGGAGGGCCTCCTCCACGATGCAACCGATGGATTCGAAGGTTTTGAGGGCCCCGCCGCACAGATCCAGGACGCCCGGGTCCATGGCCAGGTGGCCGCCGACATCCCCCATCCAGGCCACCCGGACCCCCTTGAAATCCCTCTCCAGGGAGCGGGTGAAGACATCCGGGGCCTCCCGGAGGGAAAGGGGGGCCCGGGAATCGAACCCGGCCTGCACGGACAGGAGCATGGCGAGATCCTTGACGTTTCGGGCCATGGGGCCCTCCGTTGCCAGTTGCTGGTAGAAGACGTCGAGGGTCGGCCCGTAGGGAACGCGGCCGAAGGAGGGGCGGAAGCCGAAGATGTCGTTGTAGGCGGCCGGGTTGCGCAGGGAGCCCATCATGTCGCTGCCGTCGGCGACGGGGAGCATGTGCAGGGCCAGGGCGACCGCCGCGCCGCCGCTGCTTCCGCCCGCCGTCTTCGTCCGGTCGAAGGCGTTGAGGGTCGTGCCGAAGACCTCGTTGTAGGTCTGCGAGCCCAGGCCGAACTCCGAGGTGTTCGTCTTGCCGATGATGATCGCGCCGCTCCGCCTGGCCCGCTCGACGATGAACGCGTCCTGGAGCGGGACGTTGTCTTTCAGGATCGGCGATCCGAGGGTGGTGCGAATGCCGGCGGTCAGGGCCAGATCCTTCGGAGCCTGGGGAAATCCGTGCATCCAGCCTAAGTATTCCCCCCGGGCGAGCTGCCGGTCCCGCTCGTCGGCCTGGTTGAGAAGCCCCTCGCGATCCTGGAGGGAGACGATGGCGTTGACCTCCGGATTGAGGCGGTCGATCCGGTCGAGGAAGGCCTCCATGACTTCCCGGCAGGAGACCTGCTTCCCCCGGATGGCCCGCGACAGA
>CAZXMK010000063.1:0-12310 GCA_964641935.1 uncultured Syntrophaceae bacterium | reverse complement strand
CACCTTCGGCCACGCGGGGGCCGGAAACCTGCACCTGAGCATGACGGCGGAGACCCGGGAGGCCCGGGAGCGCATCGACCGGGGGATCGAGGAGATCCTGAAGCTCGTCCTGGACATGGGCGGAACGATTTCCGGGGAGCACGGAATCGGCATGATGAAGAGCAGATACCTGTCCCTGGAGCTCTCTGCCGAGAGCATCCGCCTGCAGCGGCGCATCAAGGCACTCTTCGACCCGCAGGGCATCCTGAACCCGGGAAAGGTGTTCCCGCCCCTGCGCTGAGGATGTTCCCGCCGGCGGCGAGCCACACTCGGAAGCATGCCCCGTGACAGCCCCCGTACCCAGGAAAAGGCCGGCCGTTCACGGGGGCGCGGCCGGCAGATTCATGAGGGTCGATTCTTGGGCGAATCCGCGAACACACCAACACTCTGGACCTTCGAGTTCCTCTCCCTCTGGCTGATCGTCATGGCGGCCTTCGGCAACGTCAGCGTCTTCTACGGCTTTTATCACTACCTGGGAACCATCGACATTCCCGTAATCTGGAGGGGCTTCCTGGTCGGCCTGGAGCCGATGGCGGCCTTCATCCTGCGCCTGGCCGTCCTTCCCTGGCTTCACGTGAGCAATGCTTATTCCGTCCTGACGGCCTCGCTGGTCCTCCTGATCCTGTGCTCCTGCTCCTACTTGTGGGTCGTCACGGTCCCGGCCATGATCGTCCTCCGGATCGTCCACGGAGCGACCTTCATGCTTCTCACCTCGGCCGCCATTTCCCTGATCGTGAACTTCATCCCGAAAGAAAGGAGCGGCCAGGGATTCGGCACCCTCAGCGTGGCGACGATGCTCCCTTATGCCGTCATCCCTCCGCTCTGCGAGGCGCTCCTGCCCCGCGTGCGCGGCGAAGCCGACCTCTACGCGAGCGTGTCGGTCTTTTCCGTTGCCGCCATCGGTCTCCTCGCCCTCCTGCGCCGTCGCCTGACCGGTGCCATACAGGACATGGACGGTGCACTCCTCCGCCGTCCGTCCCTGGACGAGATCCGCCGGAATTTCCGGATCCGGGCCGTGCTCCTGCTCCTGTCCGCCACTCTGCTCGCCTACATGGCCCACGCGACGTTCTTCTACTTCCTGAAGGACCTGTCCTTGGAACTGCGAGCCGGCGACGTGGGCATTTTCTTCACGATCTTCACGACGACGATGATCGCCGTGCGCGTCTTCGGAGGCGCTCTCTTCGACCGGCTCGACAAACGCAATTTTCTTACGGCCGGGCTGGCCCTTCTGGCATTCTCCCTCCTGGTCCTCCCCCGGGCCGGGACGCCTTCCGTCTACTACGGCCTGGCCGTGCTGTACGGGCTGTCCGTGGGCATCGCCCTGCCCCTCCTGAACGCCCTGCTCTTTACCGCCTCCCCCCCGTCGCTACGGGGCCTGAACACCAACATGACCCTGTTCACGCTGGACCTGGCATACTGCCTGATGCCCTACCTGGGGGGAATGCTCGTCGCGTTTGGAGCGGACTTCGGCTTCCTTTTCCATGTCTCCCTGGGATTCGTTGTTCTCGCTCTCGCGATGATCGCCCTGCTTCCCGGCACGACGATCCTCCCGACCCATTCAGAATAAAAAAAAGCCGCCCTCTCCATCGGAGAGGACGGCCTGACGGACGAAAAGCCGGAAGGCGGCTACTTCACCTTCAGTCCGAAGGAGTGGCAGCTCCCGCAATGATCTGTCGGGGGCTTGTGGCCGTGGTGGCAGACCTCGCAGTCCAGCTTGCCCTCGTGGGAGGCATGCGGGTTGGGCTCCACGTGTTTTGTCTGCTGCGCGAGCCGATCGTAGTCGCCGTGGCATTCGAAGCATACCTTCGTGGGCACGGCGGCCTTCGGCGGACTCTCCTTGTGGCACTTGTCACACGAAACGCCCCGCTCCTGGTGCCGGTCCGCCATAAATTTCGCCTTCGGGGCGGCGACCGTTTCCGCGGCCGAGGCGGACAGAACGGCTGCCGTAGCCAGCAGTACGGCAGCAAACACAAGCAGATACGTTCTCCCGATCCGGTTTCGCCTCATGTTGAATCACCCCTTCACTTCCAGGGCTTGAGCGCCGCGGCGTTCTTCCCGGCGATCCGTCCGAAGACGATGCACTCCGTAAGGTTTCCGCCACCCTGGTAGACGAACTTCAGGGCCGAGGAAATTTCCCCGGCCGTGTAGAGCCTCGGAATGGGCTTGCCTTCCCAAGTCAGGACCTCCCGAGCAGCATTGGCGGCGATGCCGCCTTTCGTATTCGGCCCACCCGGGTAGAGTGGCAGTGCATAAAAGGGCGCCTTCTCCACGGGTTTCAGGGTGGCGGCCAGTCTGCCGAAGGTCTCGTCCTTTCCCTTGGCGCACGACTCGTTGAAATTGGATACGGCCTTTGCAAGCCTCTGCGAATCCATGAGTTTTCTGTTCTCCGGGTGGTTCCTGATCTTTCCCGCAATCTCCTCGATGCTGTTCCCCTGAAGGATCCATCCCCTGCGAACGGCATCCATGTTGTCTTTCGACCAGGGGACAATTCCGAAGCCGGCGGTCGAGATCCCGAGGTTTGTGATGGTGAAGGTCGAACGGAGGGTCTCGTCGAACACAAACCAGCTCGGAACGCGCGGATAGATGAGCTCGAGGATGTCGAACTTGACCGCCTCCTTGTAGAAGAAATAGCGGCTTGGGTCTTTTGTCACGAGGTGCTCTGCGGCATAGCGATCACCGTAGTTGTCGACGACGATTGCATTCGGGCGTCCCACGGCCGGTGTGATCAGACCCGCTTTCAAACCGTGATACCGCAGGGGAACCGCCGTAATGATTCTCGATGCCGCTTTCCCCACCTTCGCCAGGCCTGCGCCGACCGCCATGGCCATGGCAATGCCGTCGCCCGTGTTGTCCGGAGAACCATAGAACGCCCAGCCTTCTACGCCCGGCCCCTCGAGAAAAGCCTTTCTCATGGCCTTGCTGTACTCGTAGCCGCCCGTCGTGATGATAACGCCCTTCCTGGCCCTGACGGCGACTTCACCGCCACCCTTTTTGGCCGCAATCACGCCGATGACTTCTCCCCTGTCGTTCTGCACCAGCCGCTTTGCCGGCGTCTCGTATACAATCCTGGCACCCTTCTTCCGCGCGCCCTCGGCCAGCACGTAAAAGAATGCCTCACCGTTCATTTTCTCCATCTTGGGCTTGTTCATCGTCGCCTCGTTGAAGCTGGCCTGCCCCGTGAAGGTGCTCCCGAATACGCGGTACTTGCACTCTTTCGCGCCCGGGAATTTCGGGAATGCCGCTCCGGCAAATGCCGAGAAGCCCACGGTTTTGTACTGCGGATCCAGCTTCTGGAGAAAGTCGACGTTCTGCGGGGAATACTCGGCCCAGGCCTCGGCCAGGCCGTCGGACCATTCCGGCTGCTCTCCCTCCAGTTTCCAGGGGATGTTCTCCCCGCTGAACATGGCTTTGGCGTATTCCTTCAGTGCCTTCCTATCACCCGTCGGGTCCGGGCAGTGATAAATCCCTCCAGACATCCTTGTATTGTTGATGAGTTTTGCTTCGGGCTGTTTTTCCAGGACAAGAACCCTGGCACCTCGTTCGGCCGCCTCGATGGCCGCGCAGGCCCCGGCGCCGCCGAATCCCAGTATGACGACGTCCGCTTCCAGGTTCCATTTCCTGGGGATGGCGGTGCGCGCCGCGGCTTCCGTGACGCCGATACCCGTCAGTGCCGCCGCTCCCGTAACAGCGGCGGTTCCCTTGAGAAATGAACGTCTGGATATACGCCGGTCTGATTTCGTTTCAGACATGGAAATGCCTCCTTTCGATGGAATGCATTGAGGGGATGGGAATCGATTACCGCTGGTGCACCGGAGAGGTCCCGGCTTCCAAACTGCATGACGACCTGTGTGCTGATCGGGGAATGGTGAGACCGTTGACGGATTGACGATGGCTTCGTTCCGGAAACATTCTTGCTTCATGCTCCGGCTCTTCAATGACATCCGATGGCATCCCTGTCAAGGCCCTTTCGGTGCAAGGCCTCGCCTTCCTTAGGTATCCGGCTTCCAGAGGGGTACACAGGGTGTCCGGAAAACGTTTCAGGGACATCCGCCGGCGGGAGCATAAGGCGTCCCCCTTCCCCGCATCTACGATCCTTATGGATTCCGCATTGACAGACCGGAGGATTCATCCTATTCCTTGGGCCGTTCATTCCGGAATCCAACCCGCGGATGCCACGCCGGCGAAGCGCGTCTTGACGACGTCTTTCCCGGACAAGGCGAGCCGCAGCTCCCCGAACCCTCAGAAAACGGGAATCCGTTCATGGACGTTCTCCTTGTCAATCCCTTCTTCAGCGGCCGGGCGGAGATTCCCCCCCTGGGGCTGGCCGCGGTTGCGGCCTCCCTGCCGGAGCATGGAATCGGCGTCGAGATCCTCGACCTGGATCTCGCCCCGTCTTCGCAGGAAGGACTCTCTCTTCTCCGGGAGCGGATCGCCGGCGGTCGCCCCCGCATCCTGGGCGTCACGGCCCTGACGAACAGCTTTCCTTCTGCCCTGGAAGTCTTCCGAACAGCAAAGGACGAGGGTCCGGGCATCTTCTCCATCCTGGGAGGAGTCCACGGAACGGTTCTCCACGACGAACTGCTGCGCCGGCACGAGTTCATCGACGCCGTCGTCCGGGGCGAAGGGGAAGCGACGTTCCCGGCCCTGGCACAGGCGGTTCTCGGGGGAGGTAATCCAGGGACCATGGAGGGGATCACCTTCCGGAGTTCCCGGGGCATCGTCGTCACCCCGGATCGCACGCCCGAACCCAACCTGGACGCCTTACCCCTCCCGTGCCATGATCTGGTGGAGAACGATCGCTACCGGACACGGAGCCTCTCCTCCAGCCGGGGGTGCCCCCACCGCTGTACCTTCTGCTCCATCCGCTCCCTCTACGGCGGGACCGTGCGCCTGCGGTCCGCCGGCTCTCTGGTTGAGGAAATCCGGATCCTCATCCGAAGGGGAGCGAAGCGGATCATGTTCACCGACGACAACTTCACCATGGACGCCCGGCGGATCCGGGAGCTATGCGCCGCCATGGCCGGCGGCGGGCTGAACCGGGGCATCGAGTACTTCGCCCAGGGCCGGGCCGACGATCTCTGCCGCATCCCCCTCATGGCCGGAATGCTGCGGGAAGCCGGCTTTCGCGCCCTGTATATCGGCGCCGAGTCCGGCTCGCAGGAGATCCTCGACTCCTACCGGAAAGACATCGTCCCGGAAGACGTGCTCCGGGCGATTTCCCTCTGCATCGAGCAGGATCTCACCCCGGTGGTGAACTTCATCCTCCTGGGCCCTCTGGACACGGCCGATACGGTGCTGGAGACAATCCGGCTGGCGAAGAGGCTTTTTGAAAACGGCGCAGAGATCGCCTATACGGAGGCCGTCGTTCCCTATCCCGGAACGCCGATCCGGGAGGAACTGCGGCGGGACGGCCTCCTCCGGGAGACCGACGGCATGGAGCATTTCGCCCCCCGCCGAGGCATGGACCCGGAGCGTTTTTTTCTACTCTGTGATCTAGCCCGGGACATGAATCGCCTCGTCTACGGCGGGAATCCGCTCTTTGAAGCCCGCCGCGTCTATTATGACCTCGCCTTTCTCGAATCCTTCCTCCTCGGGGAAATGCCGCCGGATTTTGAGGAGATGTGCCGGACGATCCGCCCGGAGGCTTCCTCGGAAGCAGCCCTTCGGACCCGGCATATCGAAAAGCGGTTTCGGGAAATGGCCTGAAGACTCAATCAGGTTCAGCGGAAACGAAAGGAGACCATCATGTCAAACGAACAGCCGACACCCCAACAGGGAGTCCAGATCCTCACCGGAGACGACATGGCCAGGGGACGCTACAGCAACAACCTTGCCGTGGCGTACAACCCCGAGGAGTTCATCCTGGACTGGCTCCTGAGTTCTCCCGGGGGCATCCACCTGGTGTCCAGGGTCATCGTGAGCCCCTCCCATGCGAAACGGATTGTCGAGGTGCTCTCGAAGAACCTGGAGCGATACGAGGAGCAGTTCGGCCGCGTTCCCGTCAGGGATTCGACGGATCCCCATTTTCACTGATCCGCGGTTCTTGCAGGAGCGGAAAGGTTCCGAGCGCCGCGCGGGCTATCCGTCGGGGTACCTTCCGCCGCGCACGGACCGGGACATCCGGGGTGTCTGCGTTCTCCATCCCGGAAAACACCTGCCCGTCCCGGGGAAAGGATGACTTCGACCACGATGTCCGCCCGGACATTATGCAGGGCTATTCTTGACAGAATGCCGCAGGCCATTTATAAGGAACAAATTTCTCAACGGAAACACAGCCCATGACAGCCTTCTTTGTCGACAAGATCCCCAGGGAAGACCTGGAGCGCATCCGGCTCTTCCGTTACGTAAGCCTGGATTCCATCATGGGCCTCGTGGAGTCCTGCAGCCTTCGCACCCTGCAGGAGGGAGAAATCCTCATCCAGCCCGGCCGCAACAATACGGAAGTCTACCTGATCCTGAGCGGCAAGATAAGGATCCATCTTGAAACCTTGGACTCTGACCCCCTCACCGTCCTCGGCGTCGGGGAGAGCGTCGGCGAGATGTCCGTCCTCGACGGCAAGCAGACCTCTGCGTATGCCGTAGCGAACGAAATCTGCCAGATCCTGGTCATGGACGAGGACATTCTCTGGTCCCTGGTCCACTCTTCCCACGCGGCGGCCTGCAACCTCCTGCTCATCCTGACCTGCCGGCTCCGGAACACGGATCACGTCATGACCAGGAACAGCCACCTCGACGAGGTCTACCAGCTTTACGGAAGCGTTGACGCACTCACGGGAATCCACAACCGCCACTGGATCGACAACGCCCTGGACCGTCTCTGCACGCGCTGCGACAAGGGTGGAATTCCGCTCACGGTATTCATGATCGACATCGACCATTTCAAGAACCTCAACGACCATTACGGGCACCTGTACGGTGACCGGATCCTCCATTCGGTGGCCCGGCTGCTCTCCGGGCATCTCCGTCCCTCCGAGCCGATCGGCCGCTACGGCGGCGACGAATTTGTCATCGTCATACCCCATATCGACGAATCCGAGGCGGACTGGATTGCAGAACGCCTCTGCCAATCGATGCGCGAGGCCCCTCCTCTCACCCTGGAGGGAAGAGATCTGCCCAATCCTACCATTTCTGTCGGTGTGGCCACGAAAGAGACCGGCCAGACCGCGCGGGAACTGCTGGAAGCCGCCGACCGGGCCTTGTACCGGGCAAAGAGCAAGGGCCGGGACCAGGCCTCCCGCTGATCCCTTCCGACAACCCGTGGCAGTCCGGCCGGTCAGGTCCGCCGGATCCCGAAAGGAGGAGCTCTTGGAATTCCGGTTCATCCGGTTCGAGACGTTCGGCCCCCTCGGAATCCTTACCTTGAACCATCCGGAAAAGAGAAACGCTCTCTCCCTGGAAATGCTCCGGGAGCTGATCCTCCTGACCGGGAACATCGCCCGTGATGAGTCCGTCCGGGTCTTGATCATCCGAGCCGCCGGCAGGGTCTTCTCGGCGGGCCACAACCTTGCCGAACTGGTTGACGGGAATCTCCGTCAATACCAGGACATTTTTCAGGCATGCGGGTCCTTCATGCAGCAGCTCCAGGCGCTGCCTCAACCCGTCATTGCCCAGGTCCAGGGCATGGCCACCGCTGCGGGCTGCCAGCTCGTGGCGGCCTGCGATCTCGCCGTAGCCGAAGACGGCGCGACCTTCGGAACACCGGGGGTCCGGCTCGGCCTTTTCTGCACGACGCCGGCCATCCCCCTGGTCCGGGCCGTCGGACGCAAACGGGCACTGGAGATGCTTTTCACCGGACGCATGATTCCCGCCCCCGAGGCCATGGCTTGGGGGCTCGTGAACCGTGTGGTGCCCCTCGACCGCCTCGAAACGGAAACCCGGTCCCTGGCGGAGGAAATCGCCATGGCCAGTCCTCTGACCCTGTCCGTCGGCAAGCGGGCCTTCTACACCCAGGTCAACCTGGCGGACGGACAGGCCTATGCACTGGGTACCGACGTCATGGTCTCCAACCTGTTCTCCGAGGATGCGGAAGAAGGCATCAAGGCCTGTCTGGAAAAGCGAATCCCCATCTGGAAGGGAAAATAATAGAAGCGGGAGAAAGGAGGTGAAGCAGGGACGCCGGTCAGCTCTGGCATGGCCCTCTTGGTTTATTCCATCATTCATCAACCTTTGACACGAGCTGAAGGAGGCCGAATATGGTCTGGGCACCACTGACGGAAGAGGAAAAGAAACGCTACAACGTCATCAACAAGGACAACCTCGAATTCCTGATGAACCGCTACAACAGGGTGAACCGCTGGGTCATCGCCGACATGATCCGCCGGAGCGCCTATCACTATCCGGACAAGCCGGCGGTCATCTTCCAGGGAAAGACCCTCACCTACAGCCAGTTGGAAGACGAGTGCAACCGGGTGGCCAACGCCCTGACCGCCCTGGGCGTGAAAAAGTACGACCGGGTGGCCATCCTGGCCCACAACACCATTCACCACGTCATCACCTGGCTCGGCTGCGCCAAGATCGGCGCCATTTACCTGGCCATCAACTACCTGCTCCGGGGCAAGGACATCTCCTACTGCATCGACCACTCGGAGAGCGTCGCTTTCATCGTCGAGGACGCCCTGTTCGATCTGGTCAAGGAGGTGCAGGACGACATGCCGACGGTGAAGACCTGGATCTGGTCGAACCAGGGAGCCGGCAAGCCGCCCGCGAACGATCGGTTCATCGACTTCGACGCCTGGTATTCCAAGTATCCCGCCGACGAGCCGGACGTGATCCTCCACATCGAGGATCCCTGCCAGATGACCTACACCAGCGGAACCGAGGCGCTGCCCAAGGGGGTCATCATCAGCAACCAGGCACTCATGGCCCAGTACGTGGGCACGATCGTCGACGGCCAGTACGACGAGGACGACATCTCCATCAACGCCTTGCCCATCTACCACTGTGCCCAGCGGGACGTCTTCATGAACCCGATCTTCTGGGTCGGCGGAACGAACGTCCTGATCCTGCCGGACATCGGCCTGATCCTGAAGAGCATCGCCGAGTACAAGGCCACGCTGTTCTTTGCGCCCCCGACAGTCTGGATCGGCATGCTCCGCCACCCGGAATTCAACAAGCATGATCTGTCGAGCCTGAAGAAGTGCTATTACGGCGCCTCCATCATGCCCATGGAGATCCTCAAGGAAATGATGGAGCGGCTGCCGGGCGTGCGGATCTACAACTACTACGGCCAGACGGAGCTTGCGCCGTACCACACGATCCTGAAGGCCAAGGACGCCCTGGCCAAGATCGGCTCCGCCGGCATGGGCGGCCTCAACATGGAAACGCACCTGGAAGACGACGAGGGGAAGGTCGTGACGGCCCCGGGCGTCCCCGGCGAGATCTGCGGCAAGGGACCCCATGCGCTCATCATGTACTTCAAGGAGCCGGGCAAGACGGAAGAGGCCATGAAGGGCGGCTGGTTCCATTCCGGCGACATCGGAATCATGGACGAGGACCGCTACATCACCGTGGCGGACCGGAAAAAGGACATGATCAAGACGGGCGGCGAGAACGTGGCAACCCGCGAGGTCGAGGACGCCGTCTACCTGGACAAGCGAGTCCAGGAAGTGGCCGTCATCGGCCTGCCCGACCCCAAGTGGGTCGAGATCGTTACGGCGGTCATTGTCCTGAAACCCGGCGAGACCATGACGGCCCAGGAGATGATGGACCATTGCCGGAAAAACCTGGCACCGTTCAAGTGCCCGAAGAAAGTCGTCTTCGTGGACGCCCTCCCGAAGACCCCCACCGGCAAGATCCTCAAACGGGAGATGCGGATCTCCATGAAGGACGCCCCGGGCTGATCCTGCGAGCATCCGGCGGCACGGCCCCCTCCCACCCGGGAGGGGGCTTTTTGTTGCCTGTCAGGACCGTTTCTGTTATCGGTGGGCCAAATTCACAACGAGGATGCCATGGGAACGAAGCAACCTTCCCTTTCAACATCGGTGATATGGATTGCCGCATTTTTCCTGCTCTTCGCGGAGCCTGCAACCTGTCTGGCCTCCGGCGGCCTGCACGAGGCAGCCGACCACGTCGGGAAAATTCTGCCCGTGTGGACGGTCATTCCCTTTGCGGGCATTCTCCTTTCTATCGCACTGTGCCCGCTCTTCGTCCCCCACTTCTGGCACAACCACTTCGGCAAGGTCTCCGCTTTCTGGGCTCTCGCCTTCGCCCTTCCTTTCCTGGTCTTCGATGTACGGGTGGCAGCCTATTCGATCCTTCACATCGCCCTGATCGACTACATCCCCTTCATCATTCTCCTCTGGGGGCTCTTCACCATCTCCGGCGGCATCGTCGTGCAGGGCTCCCTCCGCGGCACGCCCCTGGTGAACGCGGTCCTGCTCCTGATTGGAACGTTCCTGGCTTCCTGGGTCGGCACCACCGGCGCCGCCATGATCATGATCCGGCCGGTCCTCCGGGCCAACCGGGACCGGGTCCACAAGGCCCACGTGATCTGCTTCTTCATCTTCCTGGTGGCCAACATCGGCGGCTCCCTGACTCCCTTGGGAGACCCGCCGCTCTTCCTCGGTTTTCTCCACAACGTGCCCTTCTTCTGGGTCACCACGGGAATCCTGCCGGAAATGCTCGTCACGGCAGCGCTGCTTCTGCTGGTGTTCCTCGCTGTCGACATCATCTACTTCCGGAAAGAAAAAGCCTTCCGGGAAGCAATCACAGAGGAGCAGGCCCCCGTCAGCATCGCCGGAACGTACAACTTCCTCCTCCTGGCGGGCGTCATCGCGGTGATCCTCATGAGCGGATACTGGAAAGCGGGTCACTTCACCCTTTACGAAGTCGAAGTCCACTACCAGAACCTCCTGCGGGACGCATCCATCGCCATACTCGGGCTCATCTCCCTGAAGGTCACACCGAGGGCCCTGCGGGAGGCCAACGAATTCTCCTGGGGGCCGATCCTCGAGGTGGCCAAGCTCTTTGCGGGCATCTTCATCACCATCATCCCGGCCCTGGCGATCCTCCGAGCGGGTCTCGAAGGGGCCATGGCGCCCCTCGTGGCGGCCGTCCAGACGCCGGCCCACTATTTCTGGGCCGCCGGAGGCCTCTCCTCGTTCCTGGACAACGCCCCGACCTATCTCACCTTCTTCAACATGGCCCTGGGAAAAGTGGGGCTGGTCGAAGCCCAGGTCCCGGCTGCCCTGGCGGCGGGGACCGCCACGGCGAACCCGGCCTTCATCGGCTACCTGACGGCCATCTCCGCGGGATCCGTTTTCATGGGGGCCAACACCTACATCGGCAACGCCCCGAACTTCATGGTCAAGTCCATCGCCGAGGAGGCCGGTGTCGACATGCCGAGCTTCTTCGGGTACATGTTCAAGTATTCCATTCCGTTCCTGATTCCCATTTTCATTCTCGTGACATTCATCTTTTTTTAGGAGGCGTTCATGGATCCAACCTATTATGAAGTCACCGTGGAGGGCAGCCACGACCTGTTGAAGGGATTCGTCATCGGCTTTCTCGAAGGACGGGGGATCAGCTGTGAGACCTTTTTCGGAGACGATTACGAACTGGACGAGGAAAAACCGCTCGATCTCCTCTTCCGCATGATGGGGCACCGGGAGGAGAGCACCACCGTCATTGTAGAGGCCGGGCTGCGCAGCCTTCTCCGGGAAGCCCTCCAGCGGCGGAGGGACTCGCTCCCCCTGAAGGTCGTTTCCGTCCGGGAAGTAGCCGGCGCCTCCTTCGGTTTCTCCGTGAAAACCTATTCGCGGGAAGTCGGCGAATCCCTCCGGGGTATCCTCTCCGCCCCCCCGGAAGGGGTCGACGTGGATCCCCCCTTCGTTCCCGAGGAAAAGATCGATCCCGCGGGAAAGGGCGTGGAGGCCTATGCCCCCCTCCACGAATACGAAATGAAGTGGAAGGGGCGGGTCTCCGGAGCCATCCGGGAGGTCTTCGCCCTGTACCACAAGGTGAGGCGCTTCGAAGTGGTGAAGCCGGGGGACCTGCACCTGGATTACGGTGAGCGGGTTCTGTGATCCTTCTCATCCATCCCCCCGTCTCCAAGCCATGCGAACCGCCGCCGGGCATCGCCCGGCTGGCGGGAGCACTCCGGGAGCGAAAGATTCCCCATCGTATTCTGGATGCAAACCGGGCAGGCCTGCAGCACCTCCTGGAACGGACGATCCCGGGGGATTCCGTCGACACGTGGACCCGCCGGGCCCGCTCCGGCCTGCAGAAGAATCTCAGGCTGCTGACGACGACCGGAGGCTACGAGAACGCGGAT